>JASLXL010000179.1 GCA_030740335.1 SAR202 cluster bacterium
TCGGCGCCCCGCAGGGTCACGCCCAGCTTTGTCTTGTAGTGGCTCCATTCGATCACAGCCTCGCCACGCTCGGCATCCGTGATCAGCCTGTCGATGACCCAATAGGAGCCTAGCTTCTCGACCGCGGCCTGCCATCCCCTAGCGATGGTTGCCCCGCCATGCCACGGTCCGTCGTACATGTCGGGCGGGAAGTAGTGGATGGCGTCGGGTGTGAGGCAAGACGTCATCTTCTCGAAGTTCGCCTCGTTACAACCCTCGAAGTAGGTCCGTATGAGACGCTCCATCCGGGCTGACTTGCTTTCGTTTCCAGTCATTTGGCGCTATCCCCTTGGAGTGGGCCTTGCGGCCGGGCCTGGTTGACCGGCCGCCCTGCGCCAACAACTCGTCGGTCACAGCCGGGCCCTGAGTTCCGGACTCATACTCGTACAGAGATGAATCGCTCTACCGACCCTTCCACACCTCCATCAGCAGGTCGATGATGCGCCACGCCTCCTCGATCTGGTCGCTGCGAATGAACAGAGCGGCGTCCCCTTCAAAAGCGTCGTGCAGCAGTCGCTGGTACGCCTCCGGGATCACCTCGCTGCTCCTAGACCTCATACTCGTAGCGTACAGTGGCCAATCGTAGAGGCGAATCTGTGACCCGCCCTCTCGTCGGCCTTATGGTCAGGCCTGAGCCAGCACCCCACGCTTGCTTTCGATGTCGGCCATTAGCTCGTCGAAGGAGTCGGAGAATAGCCTTACGCCATTGGACAGCAGGTCCGCAGTGACCTTGTGCATGCTCACACCAATCGCCGCCACATCGTCGAGCAATCGCGCGGCGCCGTCGACGTCACTAACGATTGTGTCGCCGGCTTTTCCGTGATCCACGAATGCGAGCAACGTTGCCTCGGGCATCGTGTTGACAGTGTACTCGCCAATTAGCGACTCGACGTACAGGACATCACTATACGCCGGGTTCTTCACGCCCGTGCTTGCCCACAGTGGCCGTTGAACACGCGCTCCGGCCTCCCGTAGCGCCTCAAATCGATCAGTGCGGAACTCCCGCTGGAAATCACGATACGCAAGCCTGGCATTGGCGATTGCAGCACGCCCCTCCAGCCCAGGTTCCTTGTCGCCAAGTAGCGAGTCGACGACCGTGTCCACGCGGCTCACGAAGAACGAGGCGACCGAAGCGACACGCGCGAGGTCTCCACCCGTTCCCTTCAGATCCTCGAGCCCAGCTATATACGCCTGTCGCGCGTCCCGGTATGCCACTAGAGAGAATAGAAGTGTCACGTTGACGTTTATGCCCTTACCAATGAGGCGGCGAATGGCAGGCATGCCCGCTGGGGTTGCAGGCACCTTTATCATCACGTTGGGGCGGTCCAACTCCTCAAACAACCGCATCCCCTCAACCACAGTCCCATCGGTGTCGTGGGCCAGGTGCGGGTTCACTTCGAGGGAGGCGTATCCGTCCACTCCTCCGGTGGCATCGTAAACCGGGCGTAACAGGTCGGCCGCGGCCTTGATGTCATTGATGGCGAGGGATTCGTATATCGCATCAGCATTCTTCCCCTCGCTGACCAGGGTTTCGAATGCATCATCGTAGTCGTTGCTGCCGGTGATGGCCTTTTGAAAGATCGTCGGATTAGACGTTAGGCCGGTCACGCCGAGCTCAATTAGGAGATGGAGCTCACCGGACTCAATGAGCCCGCGGCTAACGTTGTCATACCAAACGGACTGGCCGTGTTTCTGGATATCTTCTAGGGAGTTGCTCATCTGTTTCCTCTAGACGTCCGTGCATCGTAGTCTAACATTTGAGATGATCATCCAGCGTTTGAGGTTACCCACCCTCCGTCTTGCACCCCTACGCTCAAGCTCAATCCCCAGATTCTCGCTAGCGAACAATTGTACTATAGTAGCCCTGTGGGACGGACTTTTAGAGGGTCGTCCCTTTTCGTTTCTTGAGTGTTCCAAATATGACCCATTCGTGTACCAATTTGAACCAAAAAGTCCCATACACCATCTTGCATCAATAAGCAGGTGGAACACAATGGGACAGAACGACGAGTGAATTGTCAAAAAGGGCTGTCAGAAGGGTACTGTTCTATACGCACCCGGTAGATTTGGACGCTGAACCCGCGTGGTACTGGTCCTCTAGCTTCCTGTGGCACTACAGGTCGACGATAGGGTCGCCGTCCAGCACCTGCTGGCCGGCCCCGACGTGCACCTTAGTGACGATCCCGGACCAGTCTGCCCGCAATATCTGCTGCATTTTCATCGCCTCTAGGACGCAGATCTCGTCCCCCGTGACCACCTGATCTCCCACCTGGACTGAGACGGAGAGAATGACCCCGGGCATCGGCGTCTTGAACTGTTTGATTGGGCCCGACGAGGCAGCGGCAGCAGCGGGATCTGGTTGGACAGTGGGGGTTGGGGGAGGTGGCGCAGGGACGATGGGTGTTGGAGCGGGGACGGTAGCAGGTTCAGGCTTGGCGAATAGATCTGCCCGCGCAATGTGGACCTGGACCTCTTCGCCGTCTACAAGGGCCACGATTGGGTCCGCGGTGGGATCAGAAATCTCCACCGTGTACCACCGTTCCCCGACTTTGACTCGCAGCGTGGTTGTCATTGGCAGCCTATTGCAGGAGAGAGATGAATATGCCGGCGACGACGGCCGAGCCGATGACGCCAGCTACGTTGGGGCCCATCGCATGGGCCAGTAGGAACACCTTGGGGTCGCCCTCTTGTCCTACCTGGTGTGAAATCCTCGCCGCCATCGGAACCGCCGAAACCCCGGCCGATCCAATTAGCGGGTTGATCTTTTCCTTCAATACCAAGTTCATTAATTTGGCGAAAAGTAGTCCGCCCATTGTTCCGCACGCGAAGGCCACCAATCCTAGTGCCAGTATGACCAGGGTGTCGACCTTGAACATTGTATCGGCGGAGAGCTGTGTGCCGACGGTGACCATCAAGAATATGGTGGTGATGTTCAAAAGCTCGTTGGATGCCGTATCGGCGAGCCTGGGCACCACCCCGCTCTCTCGGAACAGATTCCCCATCATGAACATCGACACGAGTGGGGCGGACCCGGGAACCACGAGAATTATCGTGATCATCGCTATCGCCGGGAAGATGAGCTTCTCTGTTCGGGATACATCCCTTGGGGCGCTCATCATGATCTCGCGCTCGCTTTTGGTAGTGAGTATTTTCATCAGCGGTGGCTGGATGAAGACGACGCTGGCCATGTATGTGTAGGCCACCACCGCGGTGACGCCAAGGAGTTGGGGCGCGAGCACCCCGGACAAGAAGATGGTCGTCGGGCCGTCGGCGCCACCGATGATCCCAATTACCGCCGCCTCATCGATGGTGAACTCGATGTCCAGGAACGAACCGACGGCGATTGCGCCCCAGAATGCCACGAAGATCCCTATCTGAGCCGCTGCCCCAAGCAGCAGCGTTTTGGGATTGGCAATTACTGGGCTGAAATCGGTCATCGCGCCAAGCCCCAGGAAAATAATAGGAGGCAATATGTCCCAGAATGTCAGACCGTAGTACAGGACAATGCCGAAGATACCCGATTCCTGGTTTCCACTAGTCCCCGCAACGAAGGTGGTCATGTGAGTGTCGGGCAGGTTGGCTATGATGACACCGATGCCTATCGGAAGAAGCACGTAGGGCTCTCGGCCCTTGACGACGGCCACGAATATGAAACCAAGACCCAGCAAGAGCATAATACAGGCGCGCCAATCAAGGCCAGCTATGCCGGTAGAGTTATAGAAATCGGAGAAATCTGACAAGTTGAAATCCCTAAGTCGAGGTGTTTACGCTCGGCTGGAGGCGCGTTACTGCACGGCCTCCGTGTTGGTGTCTGCGTTCGAGCCAAGTATGGTGCTGACGGCCACGATAGCAGCGAGCGCCTTCTCTCGAGATGCGGCTTCATGAGCCGTAGCGGCTGCCTCGGAACGGCGTATTGCCCGCCTTTCCTGCATGCTGACGCCCCGGCCGAGGGTCCATGTCATGACCATCAACAGTATCAACAGGCCAAAGGCTGTACTCAGGCCAAATACCGTCAGCCTGACGCCCTCCCTCAATACCTCGCTATCGATGCCCATAAACCATCCTCGGCGGCGTTCGAATACGACACAGATTGTACAACATGGCTAACCTGCCTAGCTAGACCACCGGGCATCCGTGTCGAGTCGCGGCAGGTACCTGCGGTCCACTTTGGCAAGGTACGTGAATGTCGGGTTCACGAACTGTGTGCATCGCGCTTCTAGCACCTGGCCAAGGAACAGGTAGGCCTCGCCACGAGAAAAGCCGTAGTCGTCCTCCAGCCAGATAACCATCTCCTCCAGGGCGGTCCTAAATGCGTCTTCCGCGGGCCTGGCCTGAGCGGCCACCATGATGTGTGTCTCGTTGGTTATTCGCGGCCAGGTCATTGTGGAAGGTAACTCCGCAAGCTCGCATCGGATACGTACAAGGCCGCCTGCCTCAATGCCGCCGGCGCCGCACACCTCGCCGTCACCCTGGCGTGCGTGCATGTCCCCGATGTGCAACAGTGCGCCCGGGACAGCCACGGGCAGGTGTACCGATGCGCCCGTCGTGATCTCGGGCACGTCGAAGTTGCCGCCCCACTGGCCCGCCCAGCCGTTGTGCCATCGTGTGTTCTCGGGCGCCGTTCCAACGAACCCCAGCATCGGCCTTGCCGGTATCTTGAGCGTGTCGCTCCAGTGGATCAGCCCGTCGCGTATTTCCACGACCTTAGACTGGACCCCGACACCGGTGCCTCCCAGCCAACCCGGCATGGCACCATTGGATCCCTGGAACATCGTGTAGCCGATGGGATCTACGTTGATGTCGCCGATGTGGACGATCAGCATCTGACCAGGCTCCGCCCCCTCGACGTAGATGCATCCGCTCGTCGGGTTGCCTCCACGCAACTTGACCTTCAGAGCCTTGCCATCCGGATGGTCGTCGAGCCAGGGTCCGCGATTGATCTGAGTCTCGACCTCGAACTCCTCGCCTGGTTCGACGTGCAGGGTGGGTGCGTTGTCCGGCCCGGTCTCGAAATAGAGCAGGTTCTTGGTTGCGCGTTGCATGACAGTGACTCCTGGTTAGGTGCTTTGGATGGTGTTCGCGCCGTGCGTGGCAAACATAGAGCAGGCGGATGTGTAGTGCAACTATCCTGTACCATAGTTGCTGCTAGGAGGCCTTTCACAATTGAATCTTCTGGAACATTTAGACGAGTTGGGAGGTTTACCAGGTGATCGGGTAGGCCTGTTCGTCGACTTCGACGGAACCATCTCACACCTGGCCCCTACGCCCGACGATGCAGTCGTCTCACCCCGTGCAGCCAACGCCTTACGTGGGTTGTCCGGCAAGTTGGCTCTGGTGTGCGCTATCTCCGGTAGAGGTGTGTCGGATCTTCGGGCAAAGGTCGGCATCGATGAGCTTGTCTACGTGGGCAATCACGGCGGCGAAAAATACGAAGCCGAGTCGCTGGTCGTTGCTCCCGGGATGGCCGAGTACGAGAAGCGGATTGTAAGCCTATTGAGTGCGCTCCGGCGACACGTAGACAGTCCTGGAATCATTTGGGAAAACAAGAAATACAGCGCCGCCGTTCACTTTAGGGCCACAGACCATCCAACTATTGTCAAATCCGCATTGGCTGAGGCCGTATCTATCGTCGACGAGGTAGACGGGCTACAGGTCTTCTGGGGCAAGATGCTGCTCGAAATCCGCATACCGAATGGCGTCCATAAGGGCGACGCCCTGCGTGAGCTGGTCCGGGAACACCGCCTCGACGCGGCGATATTTCTGGGAGACGACATGACAGACCTGGATGCTATGGAAACGCTACGAGATATGCGGGAGCACGACGGCCTCCGAGGCATCAGTGCGGTCGTAGCCGACGAGTCCACCCCAGAGGTGTTGCTCAGTACGGCGGACTACACTCTCAACGGGGTCTCATCTGTCGAAATACTGTTGGACTGGCTGCTTAGCACGTCGCAGGGAGACTCAACCACGGCGCAAATCACATAGACGCTAGATTTTTTCTGCAGAGGTCGGCTCCTATGATCACCGTTGCCTTCATATACGGATGGATCGTACAGTAGAATTCGTACGCCCCGGCTTCTTCGAACCTGTACGCAAAATCCTCGCCGGTGGCGATCTGTTCGCTGTCCCAGGTGTCGGTGGGCTCCTCTGGCGTTCCAGAGGTGATGGTGTGGGGAGATGGGTCCTGATTGACCCATTTCAATATGGTGCCCCGGGGTATGTCCATAGACCGAAACTTGAAGTCGAATATGTCCTCGTCGACCTCCACGTTGGGTCTTCCCACCGGCGCTGAAATTTCGGTTGCTGCAGGTGTAAGGATCGGAGTGGATGTCGGTTTCTCGGAGTCAGCGCCCCACGCGCAAGGATGAGCACCGCCAGCGCGGAGAATGCAATCACGATAGTGCCAACTCCAGCAGGCATGTAACGCTTCTTCCTCCTCTCCCTAGAGGGAGAGGAGGAAGGTGAGGTTGAAGAGAACGTGAGGACGATTGACTAGGCTGGCCGCCAGAAACCTACGAAATATCGCCTACGCGACGCTTCTTAGCGGCCCGTAAACACCGGCTGGGTCCACGCCTTCTTTCCGTTGGTATCGCGCACTGTGGCACGAACGTAGCCTTCGTCCCCGCTGATGTCGTACTTTGCGTCCATGCCAGTCTGCTCGTGCAGTAACTTGCCGTTACGGCCGGTGAACGCGGTCGTGAATTCCGTATACTGATCAGGCTCTATGGTGAGGCTGACCTGCTCCGGGCTCATGTCGAGTTCGGACAGAGCCACCCCTGTCGAGGCGTAGAAATCACCAGCGGCCATGGCGTCCACGATGGCTTTTGAAGACAGCACCTCAGCGCGAACCACGACCCAGCCTCGCCCGGGGTTTGCCTGGTCTGGCCCGAAGTCACTGTAGTTATGCGAATCGTCAGCTGCCACACCGAATATCGCTCTGCCAGCGCTCAGGACCCCATCCCATATCTGCTCGTAACTGGGTCGTCCGGGTGCGCCTTCCACATTGGCGACGTGCACGCCGTTGAAGATCTCCAAGAGGTTAGCGCCGACAACCTGCTTTAGGGCTTCATCATCGAATGCCCACTGGTAGTTCGGATGGTTGATCGACGCTATTCCGCCGGCCTGGTGTATCGCGTCGACGTTGGCCTGAAGGGTAGAGACGACATCGCCCGCGTCGATCGGCTCGACCATTCGGTTGATGCCGATGCCGTTGATGTGCACGGGTACAGTCCCCTCATTGAGCCTTATCGAAAGCTCCTCACCGGGCACCATCAGGGGCCTCTTGAACCGTCGCTGTCCTTCGGCGTGGTCAATAATAGTGAGGTGGTTGTGGTCGCTCAAGACCAGGAAGTCATAGTCGTGTTGTCGGTACCAGCGCACCACTGTCCGAGGGTCCGCGTCGCCATCCGACTCGAGAGTGTGGGTGTGAATGTTGCCCTTGAGCCATCGTGTTTTCGCCATTCGATCCCTACTCCCCAAGAAAAACTGGCTGGGTCCAGGCCCGCGCGCCCGTGGAGGCCCTGACCGTTGCGCGGACATACCCCTCGTCGCTCTTAATCTCGTACCGCGCATCCTGCCCTACGACCTCAAGCAGCGTCCTGCCGCCCTTGCCAGTGAAAGTTGTCCAGTGGACGGTTTCGCCGTCGTCTTCGATGCGCAACTCTATCGAGCCGGTCGTCACGTTAAGCTCCGATAGGGCAATCCCTGTCGATGAGTAGAAGCTGCCCGTGGCCAATCCGTCCACGATCGCATCCACCGATAGCTCCTCGGCCCTGACCACGACCCAGCCGCGTCCTGGGTTGCTCTGGGTCGGCGACCAGTCGTGATAGCGGTGCGAGTCGTCCGTGGCAACGCCGAAAATGGGCTTGCCCGACGTCAGGACGGCGTCCCAAATCTTGTCGTTGCTCGGTTTCTCGGGCCCACCGTAGATGTTTGTCTTGGGGTGCCCGTTGTACACCTCCAACAGACTGGCGCCAGTGATCTGCATGAGCGCCTCATGGTCGAAGGCCCAGCGGAAGTTGGGGTGGTTGATCGAGGCTATACCACCAGCCTGGAGGATGGCGTTCACATTGGCCTGGAGGGTGGCCACGACGTCGTCGGCGTCAATCGGCTCAACGACCCTGGAGATGCCAATGCCGTTGATGTGAATCGGGACCGAACCGCCCTTGATGTTGGCGGAAACCTCTTCGCCCGGCACCATCAGCGGCCTCTTGAACCGTCTACGACCTGATCCGTAGTCGAGCAGGGTCAGGTGATTGTGGTCGCTGAGTACCAGAAAATCGTAGTTATGCCGGCGGTACCACCTAACGACTCGCTCCGGAGTGTCGTCGCCGTCCGACTCCGTCGTGTGGGTGTGGATATTGCCTTTGTACCACTTGAGCTTCGCCATCGTCGCTCCTGGGCCCGAGTGGCTTGGTCGCCTCGGGGCCGTCGTACGCTTCAGTCGCCGCCCGGACACGAGTATATATATGTGTAGAATCCAGTGTCAACGCATAGGCTGGCCTATGTGGAAGCGCTATTGTATTCAGGGGTCTGTCCTTCTCTGAGCGTGTGATTACCCTTTACCTTCGATGTCAACTGGGGATCGATGGATGGGAAACTGGATGAAGTCCGAGTCTCCTCGGTCACCCGCTCCACCGACTGGCTGGATGCTCAGTACTTGTCCCAGTCCAATAACTTCAACATCTTCGGCGCCGAACAAACCCAGTAGCTGACGTTCGGTTTGCTATCTGCCGCCTCTTTAGGTTGCGGTGGCTGTAGATGTATTCTTGCCCAGAGACCTCTTCTCTTTTCGATCATGTTTGACTGATGCTGAGGCGCGCCATACCATGTCGCCGGGATATTTGGGAATTCACGCCGATATCCAATTCGCAACTTGACACCTCTTCCTGACGCCGGGGAGAACAGAGGACGGTGGATTTGCTGACTGAACGGTCCAAGTCGGACCGAAGATGTTTCGCATTGACTGGTGGCCCTGGCGTGGGGAAGACGGCACTGCTTGATCATCTTGGATCGATGGGTTTTGCCACCGTCAGGGAGGCGGCCCGAGACGTCATCCAAGAGCAGCTTCAACTCGATTCCAATATCCTGCCCTGGCGCGACCAGCGAGCGTTCCAGCGCCATGTGCTTGAGCTTCAACTGGAACGTGAGGATGCGGCCGATGGCCCAGTCGTGTTCACGGATCGTGGCATTCCCGACGGGATCGCGTACCTCAGGGCCTACCACTTGAGTGTGTTTCGCATAATGCTTGAGCACGCGTGCGACCGATACGATGGCGTCTTCCTGATCGAACCTCATGGCGAGTATGTGGATGACGCCGAGCGTCGGGAGGATGCCGAGGAGGCGCTGATGCTCCACGCGGTCCTCAAGGAGACATATCAGAATCTGGGATATGAGCTAATCAGTGTTCCGCCAATGCCGGTTGCGCGCCGCTCTAAGTTTGTCATAGAGCGGATAGAAAATATGATAACTACCACCGAAATGATTGAGTCGAAGTAGCTAAAAGTACGCTGAAATATTCGGTCTCGGTGATCCCTACGTACTCTGTGGTGAACCGTCTACATCTTGTGGTTTCGAGGCCGAATAGAGTCCATCCTGAACGGACTATACGAGATATTGAGGTGCGGCGTCTCGATCCTTGCGTGATCGCTGTGCCGCGACTCCATGAGCGCTTCCAGCGCGCCGGTTACCAGTAGTGTCCGCTCCACAGGGTATTGCGGCTCGCCTGTAAGGAACATTTCTTGCACGTTAAGGCCGAGGTAGCTGAAGGGCTGATGCCTGTCGGCTCCGGGATTCAGTCCGGTCGATACTATGGCTTCGTTCGCACGCGCAGCATATCCGAATCCGCGCAAATGGCCCGGGAGCAGCAATACCGTTGCGCGGAGCCCGTCCGAATAATCCAGTAGAAACGCCGCTGGATTCGTGCAGTTGTCCTCCATGTGCCCTGCAGCCTTTGGCTGGACGCGATCGACTGCGGCTTCCGCCAGTTCCCGCGACCAGACGTCATTGTGCCCTGCCGTCCACACCGCATCGCCCTCCAGACACTGCACCGCGGCGATTCCGGTCTCGCCGCCACTCCGGCGTTCTATCATGCACTGGAGTGTCTCCAACGCGTGGAAGCCGTAGGAGTCGAGACCGGTGACGTAGGAGTTGATGTAGCCCACAGACACCGCGTCCGTAATCGTTGCGCCGATCTCGTGCTCAAGCTCCGGGGAGCGTTCTACTACGGGCAAAGACGATCCTGCCATGAATGGCACGCCCAACTCCTGGGCCCGCGTGTACATCCACATAGCGTCCCGCCAGTTGAACGCCAGATGCTTGTCGTTGAAGACCGGAACAGAGCGGTCCGAGCTGGCGAACACGCCGCAAATTTGCTCGAAGAAGTGACGACGAGGGTACAGTCGCTGCTCTTTCTCGTTTCTGGCGTAATCGCCGTGCTCGCCAATCAGGAGAATGCCGTCCACGGCAAGTTCCCCGTCCTGCCAATCTGCGGCGGTCGGCCAGTGGGCCTGACTGGGAGGCACGAGGGTTAATGCACTACGGATGCTTGGGTACACGGTGATGCCGTGGGCTTGGGCCGCTGCCATACCCACATCGGCGCCGTGTACCTGGTCCATGTAGATGGACACCAGGTCTACGCTGGGACTGATAAGGCCGTTGACCGTAGGAAAGCCCTCCAGAAACTTGGACGCGATTAGGTCGGCGTGCGAGCCCTGGAAATAGGTGGTGACGATCGCGGCAATCTTCTTGCGTTCGGGCATATTACTCGCTGGTCCCCCGAATCTGGATCCCACGACGTGAATTCTCGTTGGCGGCATGGGACGCCCCTAGTATGACCATCAGACCCCAACCACTAGCCCCCAGTCCCCAATTCCAATACCCTTGCCGCCGTGCCCCCCATTATCATCTCCCTGTCATAGAGGCTCAGGAACTCGCAGTACTTCTCTATCCATTGCCGCGACTGGCTGTAGGTGCAGAACCGGTTTTGGAACGGCATGTCAGTGCCCCACATGAGGTGGTCCGATCCTATGCGCTCCACCATCTGCTCAAGGGTGGGCCAAACCTCGCGGTAGGGGAAGTCGAACATGTCGCCGAGGCGCACTGGGAAGCAGACCTCAAGGTTGCAGTTGTCGCTCTGAAATGGTTCCCATATCCCCTCGGGCAAGACGATCTTGCCGTCATCGACAAACAGGCGCCAGGGGAAGCCGTGGGTGAGGCTGCAGACGACTTCGGGGTAGCGCTCCATCCAACGCATCAAGATACAGAGCTCGTTCATGTAGCCTTGACGTTGCTCCTCCTCGGTCAGTGAACGCTCGCGATAGCCGGGGCCTGAGCCGAGGGTGAAGAATATCGGAACCCCTAGGGATGTGGCTGCCTCCCAGAAGGGGCGGCAGAAGCCATCGTCCCACGGCTCATCGCTGACCATGTATGTGAAGGGATTGATCTTGATGGCATGCAGGCCTTCAGTCTTGATGGCTGTGGTCAACTCCGCGATGACTGCATAGGGTTCGTCCCTGATGCGCCACTCGTCCACCGGGGCCATCGACACGAACCGATCGGGGAACAACTTCACACATTCGGACAAGTAATCGCTGCCTCGGACCAGCATCGGGTCTGTGTGGATGAGGGCGACGTCGACGCCGGCGTAGTCCATCTCGCCAATCATACTGGCGGGCGTGAATTCGCCGCCGAGCACGTTCGGAGGGAAGTACTGCTTGGTGTGCTCCTCCCCGTTATGGTCCCAGACAAACCGGCCGCGAAGGTGGTCGAAGCGGAACCCCTTGTCAGGCATATCGTCGATGTCCGATGATCCTTCGGGCGCAAGAACTGACGAGTCGGATGGGGCTCGGTCCCGTGTTCTGAACGCGGGTTGGTGGTGGCTGGCGTAGGCTGCTTGACCCCACCGCAAGTGTTCCTGCCCGCTGGCGTGTCCCGCCGGCGAGTCTACGGGCTCGAATATATAGACGTGGGAATCGACTATCATGTTGTTTTTCCCTCTATTTGCGCTGCTCGCCATCGTGAGCCGCTCGGGTAGCTCACAAAACTGCCTGTACCCCAACCAGGAGTCCCTCAGGCAGGTCACAGACCTGCCCTCCCTCGGGATCCATGCCACGATATTCTAGCCCGGCGCACTTCTCGTGCGTAACCTGTGAGCGAGATCAAGGGCGAGCAGGGGCGCGATCAGAGCAGTCCCAACGCCTACCGTGACCAACTCGAAATTTTCGCCGAGAAACTCCTCAATACGTTCGCCGTATATCATGACTAGCACGCCAATGATCATGTAACGAGCACCGCGGCCGATGATAGAGGCGACGATGAATGGGCGGCGGTCCATGTTCAGTACACCTGCCGTTATCGCGAATACCTTGTACGGTATCGGCGTGAATGCCGCGATTATGGTAGCCCACACGCCGTAGCGGCCAAGCCAACCCTCGGCAGCGTTCACGATTCGCTCGGAGAAAAAGCGATCGAGTATGGGCCGCCCCAGCCTGCCGCCCAACCAATGGCCCACGACGGCACCCGCGACGGAGGCAATGGTGACCATGATTGCGAGCCAGATAGCCAGATGCTGTTGTAGTAGGGCTACGAGGACCAGCAAAGGGTCCGGCGGGATGGGGAAAAATATCGATTCGGCGAAAGTTACGACGGCCAGGGCCAGAATCGCCCACTCGCTGTCTGCGAAGGCGATCACCCAGTCGGAGAGGCTGTGGAACACTTCTATCACTGCTGCTGATCGCCGCCGGTCTCGATGGTAACGTCAAAGTCGTAGGTTCTGCCACCGGCCGTTGCGGTGACGTGTTGCGGAGATTTGGCGGGTGTAGAGCTCGCCGAAGTTGCGCGGGTCAGGCTCTTGCCATTGACGTCTGTCACCTCGAAGCTGACCCCATCGACGGCTACCGCGATGCGCTGGTCCACCTCAGGAGGGCCCGCGGCAATCTCTTCAAGTAAACGAACCTGTTCGCGGAGCAGTCCCTGGGCTTCCTCTATGTCGATCGTCGAAAAAGTGACGGAGTTCCCCGGCAATGCCTGGGCCATACGATCTACATCGACGCCTATCACAGTCGCGATGCGGGCGTATCCACCGGTCGTTCCCCGATCGGCGAGCAGTATGGTGGGCGACCCATCGCCAGGCACCTGGATGGCGCCGAGAGGGTTGCCGTCAGAGATGATCCCGGCCCCGGCAACGTGCTGGAGTGCAGGGCCGTCGAGGACGTAGCCCATCCTGTCCGAGTCGAGGGAAATTTCGAATGTCGAGGAAAGGAGCTCTTCGATGCTTTCCGGAGTAAACGCTTCGTGCTGAGGGCCCAGGATTACCCTGAGTGCATGGGTGTCGCCGTAGGGCGGTAGTGCACGGTCAGCAGGCATGAACCTGGCCCTGTATTCGCCGTCTGGTTTGCATGTATACAGGTTGTCACCTGCAACGAGGGCCCGGCCTTCGAAACCGCCGAAACCCGATGGGACGTAAGTGGACCTACTGCCCATGACCTTGGGAACGTCGATGCCGCCCGCAATCGCCAGGTACGCCCTCATGCCATCTTGCATGCCGTTGAACGTCAATTGGCTTCCGGCGGAGACTTTGAAGGCCCGCCATGTCTTCAGTGGCGCGTCGTTAAGTCGCGGTGCAAGGTCGCCGCCTGCCAGCGCCGCCCAGGTGTCAACCAGGAACGTGATGGAAGGGCCTATGACTGTCATCTCCAGCGCTGCAGCACCAACATCGTTACCGGCCAGTGCGTTTGCCACACGCAGTGCGAACCGGTCCATCACGCCTGATACCGGGACGCCGAACCTTTGGTAGCCCGGACGCCCGAGATCCTGAACCGTCGTGAACAGGCCTGGCTTCACTACCTCCAGCGAGGGTTGGCTCATAGTTTCACCGACTTAGTTGTTTCGTATGTGCCTAATGCAACACTGTCCTCTATCGTCCTGAACTCCTCTTCTCCATCGATCGGAACGAACCGCAGGTAGTCTCCGGCCGACAAAAGGGAAGGGAACTCTCGCGAGGGGTCGAACAGCTTGAGGGGCGTTCTACCGATAAGGCGCCATCCACCGGGGCTCGCGACGGGGTAGATTCCTGTCTGGCTCTCCGCAATCCCAACCGTACCGGCGGGGATCTCTTGTCGAGGCGTCTCCAATCGTGGCGTTGCCAGCCGCTCATCAAGCCCGCCCAGGTATGGGAATCCCGGTGTGAACCCCATCATATAGACCCGATACTGTTCCAAAGAGTGCATATTGACGGCTTCCGCGA
>JASLXL010000180.1 GCA_030740335.1 SAR202 cluster bacterium
TACAGCGCAGAAAGGAGGTGAAGGCTCAAACGATCGATAGGCGAAGACTTCATAACCGGACCCTCAGGCAGCTCACCCAAGCTCTTCCACACCTCTGATCTCTCGGGTCCCAAACTGTCCCATTTGTGCTGGTCGCCAACAGTCGTGAGTGACTTTGGTGCCGTTACCTTGGGGAGACATACGAAACCACCACTGAATACGGCGGACTTGATCCGGAAGGGCCGGATTTACGATCCATGAGAATGATTTGGGAGGGTCATAGGTGACCACAACGGACTCCGCCGTTAGGTCCCTAGTACTGCCGTCAGCCATCTTGACGGTCTCCTCGGCAGGAATGCGGGTACCTGTTCCGACGGGACCGGCGGGTGCCTGGCCAACCTTGTTGAGTTCCTTACTGCCGGCCAGTTCGACATGCTTTGCCGGGTTGCTCACTAAGTCGAATATCGCCTGCGGGGTTGCGTCAATTGTGATTTCAGTGCTGTAAGAAAAATCTATCATCTGTCTGCCTCTCCTAATGATTTATTGTGATCCGACATTTCCCATATCAAATCTTGGGCGTCCCAAGAACGGACGATGCTTGACGGCGAGGACGATCTCAACACGTCGGAGCATTGGCGATCTTCCAAGCGCTCTGGTTTCGCCGGGTGCCCGCGCTCGACACCCGTCCGTCGCCAACTCGTCTCCTTTCTTCCTCCCTCGGTCTGGAGGCCTCGAGGGCTGCGCCCTCATGGTGCCGATGGTGCAATACCCGGACTGGATCCTACCCCGTAGATGTTAGTGGCAGTGGCTTACCGTTAATAGGTGCATATGCATTACTTATGTCGCGGAGGTAGGCGAATATCAGCATCTAGATGATCCGCTGACGGGACGCGTAGACCACTCCCTGGAGGCGGCTGGTGACCCCCAGTTTCGTTAGGAGCCTTGATACATGGTTTCGTGCGGTGAGGGGCCGTATACCCAGGGTCTCGGCGATCTGCTGGGTGCTGGTGCCGGCCGCCAGCAGGCGGAGCACCTGTGTCTCTCGCCTCGAGAGCTTCGGTAGAGGTACGGCGACCTCTTCGGCTTCCTCCACTGGGTCGGAGTTCGTCTCGTTCAATAGTTGGTGGAGCGTGATGCTGGCCTTTCGAGCGAATTCCTCGGTGCGGCGGCTTGCGCTCACATCCCGAAAAAGGTGAAGGACTTGAAAGTCGTGCCGGTTCTTCCTGGCCACAGCCACGGTCACGTTTATGCGCGTGTCCTGGCCTGTTGGAGCGATGCACAGAAGATCGTGGTCCGGTGTAGGGTGGCCGCGGCGGGCGTTGGCCATCACGGGACAATCAGGCCTACAAACGCTGTAGTTCTCCGCGTCTCTCCCGCCCAAAACCTCGTAGCAGAATTTGCCGACCACATCCTTGGCCACATGACCAAGCAATCGCTCGGCGCTGGCGCTGCAATACACGATTTCCTGGTGGGGGTCTACGGCAAAGGCCCCGTCGTCGGTCTGAAGGTCCCGCCAGTTGTGAACGTCCAAGCTATGCGAGCGGCCTTTTGACATCAGACCCTCCAGAAAGTAAAATGATGATAACACACCAATACTTCTGGCAACAAGGACCGCAACGGATTGTCGCTCCGTAGGAGGTCAAACCTGAGCAAAGGTGATACATCCCAGACTGACACCACTTCGTGGTATGCCGATGTGGCTCGCCCTTCCTGCTGGCTTGCCACAGGACATTCCAAGCGCGCCGCGGTCAGGGACTCCACTGGCGGTTAGGTGCTCACCCGCTGCGATTAGGTCTGCCAAGATGCTCCAGTAGCATCTTCCACGGAGGATTAGGCCATGGCACAACCGCGCGCCCGTCATGAACCGCTGTTCGGGATCAGCGTCGAACCCGTTGCCGAAGGGATAGAAATGATGTTCGAGGTCGCCCGGATCGCCGATGAGCACGAACTCGACCTTCTAGCTGTCCAGGACCACCCCTATCTCTCTAACTACCTTGATGCTTGGACATTGCTGGTTGCCCTGGCGACGTCCACCAACCACATCTCGGTAATGCCCAACGTGATAAACCTACCCCTACGTACTCCCGCCATGGTCGCTAAGGCAGCTGCTACTCTTTCCCTCCTCTCGGGTGGCCGTATCGAGCTGGGAGTTGGGGCGGGGATTTTTGCAGACGGTATCGAAGCCTATGGAGGTCCGCGGCGCACGCGTGGTGAGACCGTCGATGCCTTCAAAGAAGCGGTCACGGTTATGCGTGCCCTGTGGAATGTTGAGGCCGACGGCCTGTACGAAGGTCACTATTACTACTTGCGGGGCTCTAAATCGGGGCCGCCTCCAGCGAAGCCCATACGCATCTGGGCGGGTGCCTACGGACCCCGTATGTTGCAACTGACCGGAGCTATGTGTGATGGATGGACACCGTCGAACACCTTCGCACTCCCCGAAAACATTCCGGAAATGCAAAGGATGATTGACAATGGAGCCCGTGGAGCTGGGCGGGATCCTGCTCAGGTTCGACGAGGGTACAACCTGATGGGAATTATCACGGATGCCCCTGAAACCAGGGATGACAACTGGCTTGTAACGACACCCGAGGGCTGGGTGGATGCCCTCGTTGGCTACTACCGGGACCTAGGTCTGGACTCGTTTATTCTTTGGCCACCAACCCCAGATGCGGTCAACCAGACACAAAGATTCGTCACTGAAGTGGTACCCCAGGCAAAAAGGGCGATCTCTAAACTCCGGATGTAGCTCGCTGTGGGTCACTGATGGCATGACCGAGGTGATCGCGGAATCTCGCGATCTGTGGTCCCAAAACCGGGGGCAAGTCACATGAAGTCACATCAATATGACAGAGCGCTTGGACTTCGCGGCCGAACCAGACCAAACAAAGGGTGTGGAAAACGTCGAGCCTGGAGAGAGCCAGGTAACTGCGTAGCCAAACAAAGGGACGTTGTTTGAGGCCCGCGTTTGCTCCTCGCCGAATGGTTGTCTAGCCTTCATTGTTTTCAGGGCCCTCCTGCAACCGTTCACCTTCGTAGCCACGGATGGAGGCGGAGTATTTTGGGAATCTGCTGAGGCCGTGGAACACACCAGTAGAAAATGAACCAAAACCAACTCCTTCTGACCCGCCTGACATGCGCCCTCTGCAGCTACGGCGCAAGGCGTCCACCCTTCAGAGTGTTTTCGGCGCCCAAGGCCACTTGCGATGCGGGGTTTCCAATCACTAGCCAGGGCCTGTGTCCGACTGTCGTCTTTACAGCCGGGGACCAACCTCGCCGCGGTTTTGGCCCTTGTTGCTCTCCCAGTCTGCATCGAGGCCATAACTCGGTCCGCTGCTCACAGCCAAGGGCTCTACATTTTCGTGTTAGCCGCTTGGCATGTTCCCAGGCTTTACTGCCCCGGGGTTTTGGCTCCAATTTCCATCCATTGCTGACAGCCTACACCCATGGATCACCTCTGGGGATGGCCTCCAACCTCGCCAGGTGTCGCCTCGCCGGTGCCAAGATAGGCTCTGGACCAATGCTGAAAATGACCGTAATAGCGTCATCTTGAGTCCCATGTTCAAGAAAACCATCGCACCCCCATAGTCATGACTGGTTGAACTGGGCCATATAGTTCAAGCGATACCCATGATGTCGCCGCCCGAGAATTTGACAGACCTCGCAGGTTATGTATAATGGCGTCTGCCCTGCTACACGCCGTGAGAGTGAAAGCACCTGCGGTTCTGCTGTAACGAGCACGAAGAGTTATTCCCCCACTTCTTATGCCTGACGAGGCTTGGCACGCCTTAAGGGCCATTTAGTGAAACCCCCAAGAAAAACGGAATGGAGGATGCAGAACTTTGCCTTGTGAAGAGGTCCAAGAAGAGGGGACGGCGACGCGCCTCACCAGCGGCGGTCTAATTTAATTGGACGCCGAGCTTTCCCCAACCCGATCTTGCTGAACCGTGAGTAGGCCCAAAAACCGTACGAGGGTTAGTTTCCCTTCCGTTATAAGGGATTCAAGGGATTTGGCCCAACCGCGCCGTTTTCGCATACGTTTGGCCGTTTGTGCGAGGAGCGGCAATCCAATAGGGAGGTAGCATTTATGAGTGTGATAACTGACCGTAAACGGGCGTTCCTAATCTTGTTGGCCGCATTCGTGGTGTTGGCGCTGCCGGCGATTGGCGTCGCCTGTGGCGGAGAAGCAACATCCACCCTAAGACCAACAATAGCGCCGACCGCGGCCCCTGCCCCGACCGCGGCCCCCGCCCCGACGGCGACCACCGCCGCGGCGGCGACCTCTGTTCCATCTGGACCAACATCCACCCCCCGAGCCGTGGTAGTGCCAACCGCACTCCCCACCCCGACGGCAATCCCCGAGCCAGCCGGACTGAAACGCGGCGGCTCACTGCGGGTGGTGATGGGGGTGGACTATAATACTTTTGACCCGCCGCTTCTCCTCGGTATGCCCGATGTGATTATCACCCAGCACACCAACGACAATCTATTGCTCCGGCAGAACGACCTTGCGCTGAAGCCGCTGCTGGCTGAGTCCTGGGAGACCAACGATGACCTGACTCAGTACACGTTCAAGCTGCGCGAGGGCGTAAAGTTCTCCCACGGCAAGGAGTTCACGGCGGAGGACGTAGTCTACAGCTTCAAGCGGCTGCTTGATCCCGACGTGGGGTCCCCGGCCCGGTCCACCGTCGGGATCATCACAGACGTCGTTGCCGTTAACGATCATACAGTCCGCTTCGACCTGGACGCCACCAACGCCTTCTTGCCGGACACAATGTCAATATATCAAGCCCGGATCACCCCCTCGGACATCGATGCTAAACGGCTGGTTGGCGAGACGTTCGGGACCGGCCCTTTTGTCTTGACTGAGCACGTACCAGGCGAACGCTCGGTCCTGGAGCGCAACCCTGACTATTGGGAAAAGGGCACTCCCTATCTTGACGAGTTGGTCTTTCTCTATATGCCCGAGCCTGAGACCAAGGCCGAGGCACTCAAAACCGGCGCGGTCGATGCCTATTTCAGAACGGATACCCAGAGCGTCAGCAGCCTGGAGGCCCACCCCGAAACCAGGGTGTCGGAGACGGCCAGCGCATCCTACCTCAACCTGACGATGGACATGAGGGTGGCGCCGTGGGACAACAAGCTGGTGCGGCAGGCCATGCAGGCCGCGACCGACCGGCAAGCGATCCGTCAGGCAGCCCTGTTTGGGAAGGGCGCAATCGCCCGCGATCATCCGATTCCGCCCAACGACCCGCATTTTGCGGCGGATGTCGAGGTGCCTCCCTACGACCCCGTGCGGGCGAAGGAACTTCTGGCGGAGGCCGGCTACCCCGACGGGCTTGAGGTGACCCTGTTCACGGCCGCGGTAGCGGGGGCATCGATGGTCGAAATGGCGGTAGCGCTCAAGGAGTCGGCCACCCCCGCCGGTTTCGAGATCAACATCGAGCGGATGCCCGAAGACCAGTACTGGGCCAGCGTATGGATGACGGAGCCGTTCACCACCGTTTATTGGAACGGCCGGACCCCGAACCTGGCGCTGAGCATCGTGTACCTGTCGGATGCTGAGTGGAACGAGTCGCGGTACTACAACCCGATCATTGACGATCTGATCACCAAGGCGCGGAGCCAGACCGACCAGGAAGCCCGCAAGCAGACCTACGCGGAGGTTCAGCGCATCCTGATCGACGACGTGCCGCGGATTATTCCGGTGTTCCAGCCATACTTCGTGAGTATGCGCAATAATGTGCGGGGCTTGGAAGCCCATCCAAACGGCTGGCTGATCCTCAACAGCACCTGGATCGACAACTAAACTAATACCAGGGTGAAACCCGCAGACATCGTGTATACGGCCATGCAGCAAAGTAGTTTCATCGTCACCCTGAGCGCCAGCGAAGGGTCTCCCCCGGGCGCCCTGAGGGAGATGCTTCGCTTCGCTCAGCATGACAGTTCGAGTAAGCGCTACGACATTGAAGAGCCGCTGGACCATGTAGATCCCACTTTGGTATTAGTTTAGGAGGTTCCCGATCCGATCCTGGTGGATGGGAATTCACCAGGTATGCGCACTTTCCAGCTCTCCCCCTAACCAAGGGGGAGAGCACCAATCCTTTCCCTCTTGCAAAGGGGGTAGGCCAGGCCCAAACCCGAAAGGAAGAATCGGAGACAGGGGTCCCGGGAAAGGCGGCTTAACTACCTGGAAGCATTCCCGGGCGGGCCCCAAAGAGGGCCTCTGCTTGAGGCTGGAGCCCCTTTATGTTGCGATTTATCATCAGGCGTCTGAGCCTGATCGGGGTCACTCTGCTGGTGGTCTCACTGGCCATCTTCTTGGTGACCGAGGTTTTGCCCGGCGACGTGGCGACGATGATCCTGCGCCAGGGGGCGACCGAGCAAAACCTGGCGGTTGTCCGCCGCGATTTGGGTCTGAATCGCCCGGCTCACGAGCGTTACCTGAGTTGGGTCGGGAGCGCCATCCGAGGCGACCTGGGCGACTCTTACAAACAGAAAAGACCGATCACCGAGGTTGTGAGGCCGAGGCTATCGAACTCGGCGATTCTTGCCGTCTTCGCGTTCCTGGTGGCCGTCCCGGCGGCGGTGATCATCGGGGTCTGGACCGGCGTGCGTCGAGACACCTGGGGAGACCGCGCCATAAGCATCGGAAGCCTGGTGGCCATCTCGCTGCCGGAGTTCGTGACCGCGGTGCTGCTCATCGTCATCTTCTCCTCGACCCTGGGCGTGCTGCCTTCCTCGAGCATCATTCTCCCCGGAACCAGTCCCCTTACGAGGCCCGAGATCCTGGTGCTGCCGGCGCTCACCCTGACCGGCGTCCTGTTCGCCTACATCATGCGAATGACGCGGGCCAACGTGATCGAGGTGATGCAGTCGAACTACACGCGAACGGCGATTCTCAAGGGCCTTCCCATGCGGCGGGTGCTCTTTCGTCACGTTGTGCCGAACGCTATGCTGCCGACCATCAGCGTGATCGCGGCAAACATCGGCTGGATGCTTGGGGGACTCATCATCGTGGAGAACGTCTTCGCCTATCCCGGGCTCGGAAGGTTGGTGTTGGAAGCCACCCAAAGCCGTGATGTCCCGCTGTTGCAGTCCGTAACCCTGCTCATCGCCGCGACCTTCGCTTTTAGCAACCTGGCGGCCGACCTTTGCTACGCCGCCCTCAATCCACGGATCAGGTACGCATAATGGCGGAAAGATTATCGACAGGGAGCTTCCGAGCAGAGGCGCTTGGCACCGGCAGCCGTTGGGGAGCCGCGACAAGGAGGGCGGTCCGGAACGAGCTGGGTTTGGCGCTCCGCACGACGGCGGGGAGGATTGGACTGCCGTTGGTGCTGCTTTATCTAACCCTGGCTCT
>JASLXL010000181.1 GCA_030740335.1 SAR202 cluster bacterium
GCTCGGGCTCAGGCTCGGGCTCGGGCTCAGGCTCAGGCTCTGGCTCGGTAGTCTCTGCAATGATGACGTCCGGCTCTGACGGAGCATCCTCCACAACCGTCGGCTCTTCAATCGCAATGTCTTCTGGCTGCAACTCGGCGATCTCTTCGCGTTTGAGCACCTCGACCAGCCTCCAGCGCTTGGTCTTTGAATAGGGCCGCGACTCGATGACCTTTACCAAATCTCCGATAATGGCGGTGTTGCTCTCATCGTGAACATTAAATTTGGAACTCCGCCTGATCGGCCTCTTATACAGAGGATGAGGGCGGCGCCACTCAAAGAGCACGACAACGGACTTGTCCGTCTTGTCCCTTATTACGCGGCCGACTCTAATCTTGCGTTTTTCGAAGCTCATTGCGCGGCCTGGGCCAACTCCCTTTCCCGAATCACGGTGTTGATCCTGGCTACACGCTTGCGAGCTCTCCGGATTTCGGTCACGTCAGCCAATTGCATCGTGGCCGCCCGGAATCGAAGGTTCATGAGCTCGCGCTTGGTAGCGTCAAACTCGCCTGCCAGGTCCTCATCTATTAATGCCCTAATATCGTCGATTTCCATCTTCCGCCTTCCATTTCCAACGATTCGACCGGCGGGCTTCCTGGGATCACCTACTGGTAATCGTGTCAGCCCATGACTCTCAATTAGATCGACAATTTAATTCGTCTGCACGACATATACGGTTGTCCGGCCATTCAAAACCGAGCAACCCTCCTCAAAAGCCGATCCCAAGACCTAGAATTCACTCTTCCTTACGACCTTTGTTCCTATCGGAAGCTTTGCAGATGCCAGCTTCAAAGCTTCCACCGCATCGTCCTCCGGAACTCCGGCCATCTCAAACAGGACGCGACCGGGGCGTACCACTGCTACCCAATGGTCTACGGGGCCTTTACCCTTGCCCATCCTGGTCTCAGCGGCTCTTAATGTAACCGATTTGTCCGGAAAAACGCGTATCCAGATCTTCCCGCCCCTACGGGCGTAGCGCGTGATAACACGTCGGGCGGCTTCAATTTGCCTGGATGTGATCCAGGCTGGCTCGGTGGCCTTCAGTCCGTACTCGCCAAAGCTTATAGCGCTTCCGGCGATGGCGAGACCTTTACGCCGTCCCCGGTGTTTGTTCCTGTACTTGACCCTCCGCGGCTGGAGCATCTTCCGCTACCTCTATTTCCGGCTTAACCGTCACTGCAATTGGAGCCAATTCTTCGTCATGCTCGACAGGAACAGGAAGGATTTCGCCCTTGTATATCCATACTTTGACGCCTATGCGTCCATAGTCCGTGGCAGCCTCGGCAATCGCGAAATCGATATCTGCACGGAGAGTATGAAGGGGCACTCTGCCCTCCCTTGCCTCCTCCTTGCGCGCAATGTCAGCGCCCCCGAGTCTTCCCGAGGCCTTGATCTTCACGCCCTGAGCTCCAGACTGCATGGTACGCCCAACGGCCTGTCTTATCGCCCTGCGATATGCGATGCGTCGCACCAGCTGATCAGCAATGCTTCTCGCCACCAAGTACGCATCTAACTCAGGGTGTCGAATCTCTTGAACGTCCAGGCGGGCTCGCCTCTCAGTGAGTGATTCCAGAACCTTTCTGAGTTCCTCCACCTTTTGACCACCTCGCCCAATGACGATCCCTGGCCTGGCGGTGTGGACCATTATGGTCACATCGCTAGAGCCACGTTCGATATCAACTCTCGATATCCCGGCGTCGGGCGATGAGTCGTATACCGTCTTGCGGATGTTAATGTCCTCGGAGACCAGTTTCCGGTACTCTTCGGGTTTTGTGGCAAACCACTTGGCCTGCCAATCCTTGATTACTCCGAGGCGGAATCCTGTTGGATGTGTCTTATTCCCCAATTTCAGTCCCCTCATCAACCGCAACGGTAATATGGCTGCTGTTTCGGAATATACTGGCTCCGCGTCCACGTGCTCGGGCCCTAAAACGCTTGAGCCTAGGGGCCTGATTGGCGTAAGCCTCAACAATATTCAGTTCCCCCGTCCGTGCCAGCAGCTCGTTCTCTGCATTGGCAGTGGCGGACTTAACGGCCTTCGCTACGTGGGCGGCCGCAGGGGATGGCATGAAACGGAGCATATCCAAAGCCTGTTCCGCGTTCATTCCCCGCACCAGGTCGAGTATCGGCCTGACTTTGCCCACCGGGGTACCTGTATTAATTATGGTCGCCTTGACAGCCACGATATTTTACCTAACCCTCGAAATTCGGAACGTACCGCTAACCTTTACCGACTACTCCGGCGTCGAAATCCGCTCGGATCGAGAGGAGTGCCCGCGGAACGTCCGCGTCGGCGCAAACTCACCCAGCCTGTGGCCCACCATATTTTCAGCGATGAACACAGGGACATGGCGGCGACCGTCATGGACGGCGATGGTCAGGCCGAGCATATCCGGCATGATCATCGAGGCCCTAGACCAGGTCTTGATAGCTACTTTGCCAGTTGCTCGTCGAGCCGCATCCACCTTCTTGGCGAGCTTGGCATCGACGAACGGCCCCTTTTTTATAGACCTAGACATTCGCGCCCCCTACCTCTTGCCTCTTCGTGTGACGATCATTCTATCGGTCGACTTGTTCTTGCGTGTTCGATAGCCCAGAGCAGGCTTGCCCCACGGGGTCTTAGGAGAGGGCATTCCGATCGGGGACCGGCCTTCACCACCACCGTGCGGATGGTCCCTGGGATTCATTACGACTCCCCTAACCGACGGTCTCCGGCCCATGTGGCGGCTTCTACCTGCCTTGCCCAACTTGACATTCTTGTGATCGACCGCACCAACCTGACCTACCGTGGCCATGCACTCACTCAGTATTTGGCGCACCTCTCCGGAGGGGAGCCTGATCAACGTATAGCGATCTTCCTTTGCCAGTATCTGCGCGGAAGCACCAGCGCTGCGCACCATCTGAGCGCCTCTTCCAACCTTCATCTCAATGTTATGAACCAAAGTGCCGTTCGGGATGGCCTTCAAGGGCAACGCGTTGCCGAGTCGGACCTCTGAGCTCTCACCGGCGGCCACAGGATCTCCAACCTTGAGGCCGTTGGGCGCTACGATGTAGCGCCAATCGCCGTCTCTATACTTGATTAACGCGATCCTTGAGGATCGGTTCGGATCATACTCAATGGACGTGACCTCTCCGGGCACGCCGGCCTTGTCCCGCTTGAAGTCGATGACACGGAACCGGCGTTTGTGGCCACCGCCACGATGCCTTACAGTCATCCTCCCGTGCCTAGCCCTACCTGCCCGCTGCTTGAGCGGCTTGAGAAGAGACTTCTTGGGCTCGCGACGTGTGACGTCGTCGCTCGTCATGAATACGGCGCCGCGCCTGCCCGGCGTTGTCGGTTTTGCTCGTTTCAGTGGCATCAGACGCCCTCGAAAATAGTAATTGTTTCGCCAGGGGCAAGGATCACAATGGCCTTCTTCCACGACTTCTGCATGACCAGTCGAGGGCCGAAGCGCTTGGGCTTGCCCTTCATGTTCATCGTGTTGACCTTCACCACTTTTACATCGAAGGCCGATTCTACCGCCCGCTTGATATCGTGTTTGGTGGCTCTCACAGACACCTCGAAAGCATACCGTCCCTGCTCTTGCAGAAGCGTTGACTTCTCTGTGACTATCGGCCTTCTCAAAATGTCGAAGCTGTTCATATTACGTGGTCCTTAGGCCACTGCACCTGTGCGGTCACGACGACTGTGCCGAGCTCCGCCCCAGGTCTCCTCGGCCTTACGGACCGCCTCAACCGTCATGATGACCGTGCGATGATTCATCAGGTCCAGGGCATTGAGCAGCGACGCAGGCAAGGTCTTCAGTTTCTGTATATTTCGAGAAGCAGCCAAAAAGTCCGCGCCTGCGCCATCCACCACGAGCAGCACTGAGGAGGTCACGTCGAGCGCTCCCAAGACCTGCGCCATTTCCGCAGTTCTGGGCTGATCAAGGTTGAAGTTATCGATGACGATCAACTCCCCATCACGAACCTTGTCCGAAAGGACCGAAACTAGGGCCAACCGCCTCATGCGTTTCGGCGTGCGCTGTCGATAGCTTCTCGGGTGTGGCCCAAAGACTACACCACCGCCTCGCCAGTTTGGGGCTCTGATCGAGCCAGCCCTAGCCGAACCCGTACCCTTCTGGGGTCGTGGTTTACTACCGCCTCCGGAGACCCTGCCACGAGTCTTCGTGTCGGACGTCCCCTGTCGTTGGTTGGCAAGCTGACCAACCGTTACCTGGTGGACTAGCGCCTCATTGCGGGGCGCGTCGAAAACATCGTCGCGGACGTCTATGTCCCGGACGGTGCCTCCCTGAATATTCTGTACAGTAAGCTTCACTCTGAACGCTGCCTCCATTCCGACTTGCGAATGATGACCAGGGAGTTGTGGGCTCCGGGGACCGACCCTTTCACGAAAAGCAGGTTGCGATCCAAATCGGCGCTCACCACCTGGAGGTTGCGCACGGTGAAACGAGAGTTACCCATGTGACCGGCCATCCTATGGCCCTTGATCACCCTGCCAGGCGTGGTACCCGCGCCGATGGAGCCTGGAGCTCGGTGGCGGTCAGACTGGCCGTGGGTCTTTGGCCCACCGTGGAAACCGTGTCTTTTAACGCCTCCCGCGAAGCCTCTCCCCTTGGAGAGTCCCACGGCGTCGATCTTCTGGCCCACCTCAAACATACTTAGGTCGAGACTCTGACCTACCTCATACTCAGAGATATCCTCGGCATCCACCTCTCGCAGGTGCCGGAACAGACTTCCGGCACCATCAAGATGACCCTTCCGGGGCTTGTTGAGACGCTTTATCGTCTCAAATCCCAACTGCACGGCCTCATAGCCGTCCTTGTCTTTGGTCTTCACCTGGGTTACGACGCAGGGCCCTACCTCAACGGCGGTAACGCCTACGGTGTCACCACTCTCGGTAAAGAGCTGGGTTGTGCCTATCTTTTTCCCAATCAGTGATCTAACTGGCATAATCCCACTATATCTTCATGGTTATGTGAACGCCTGCCGGCACGTTCAATCTGGTCAACGAATCGACAGTTTTCGGAGAGGGCTCAAGTATGTCAATCAGACGATTATGAGTCCTCAACTCAAAGTGCTCTCGCGAATCCTTAAATACATGTGGCGACCGGATCACACAAAAGCGCTTGATGGTGGTCGGCATCGGTACAGGGCCGGCCACCTGGGCTCCAGTGCGTTCCGCAGCTTCGACAATCTGCCCGGCCCAAAGGTCAAGGATCCGATGGTCAAAAGCCTTAAGAATAATACGTATTTTTTGTCTAGCTATCGTCAAGCCGATAATCCTCCGCGTGGGGCCTAGGCGGCCGCCACCGCTGCCGGTGCCTCTTGGTAGTTGTCGAATTCCAGTGAGTAGCTAGCACGCCCCTGAGTGAGTGAACGCAATGTGCCTGCGTAGCCGAAGCTTTCGCCCAGCGGGACGGTGGCACGAACATCCTGGATTTCTCCTTGACCCTCTATGTTCTGGATGTTGGCGCGTCGGCGACCCAGGTCACCAAGAACCTCGCCCAGGAATTCCCCAGGAGTCACTATCTCTGCCTTCATCACCGGCTCGAGGAGCACGGGCTTGGCTCTTCGCATCGCCTCTTTCACAGCCATCGAACCCGCCACCCTGAACGCCATCTCAGATGAGTCAACCTCGTGGAACTTGCCGTCGATCAGGGTAACCTTGGCATCGAGCACTGGGTAACCTGCCAGAGGGCCGACCGCCAGAGCATCGCGAACACCCTTCTCAACTGAAGGGATATACTCGCGGGGGACTGACCCTCCCCTCACCTTGTCTTCGAACACGAATCCTGAACCTCGTGCGCCCGGCTCGATCTCGATTAGAACCTGAGCGAACTGCCCATGTCCACCTGTTTGACGAACCAAGCGACCCTCTGCCATTGCATGGGTTCTAAGAGCCTCACGATAGGCAACCTTTGGCCTGCCTACGTTGCACTCTACCTTATACTCGCGCAGCATTCTGTCAACGATGATGTCGAGATGGAGTTCCCCCATCCCAGACAGGATAGTCTGACCCACCTCTTCGTTGAACTTCACCTTGAGAGTAGGATCTTCGTCGGCCAATTTGGCGAGGGCCTCAACCAGTCGGTCTTGCTCCGCACGGGTTTTGGGTTCGACGGCTACAGACATCACTGGGTCAGGGAATACAATTGTCTCGAGAACGATCGGTTCGTTCTCGTCGCAGAAAGTGTCACCTGTGGATGCGTTCTTTGCGCCTACCGCGGCGACGATGTCGCCAACACTAACTTCTTCCAGGTCCACTCGGCTTTGTGCATGCATCCTTACTATCCGGCCGAGCCGTTCGCGCTTGCCAGAGGTAGAGTTCAGGAGCATCGACCCGGTCTTGATTTTTCCTGAGTAGACCCTGAAGTAGACCAGTCGTCCTATAAAGGGATCGGCCACTGCCTTGAATACCAGGGCAGAGAATGGAGCATCCACGCTGGGCTCACGAGTAATATCATGACCGTTTTTGTAGCCTTTACCCTGGGCCGATGGCACGTCTACGGGCGAGGGCAGATAGTCCCCGATAGCGTCGAGCAGTGGCTGGATCCCTCGGTTTCTGAGCGCGCTGCCGCACATCACGGGCACCAACTTGTAAGCTATGGTGGCCTTGCGCAGGACGGTTTTTATCTCTTCCTTACTTATTTTTTCGCCTTCGAGGTACTTGATAATCAACTCATCATCGGTCTCAGCGATCCGTTCGATCATCGTCTCACGATAAGCACTGGCCTGCTCGATGTACTCGTCTGGGATCGGGACTACCTCGGGCGTGTACGGCTCTTGATCACTGAAGATAAGAGCCTTTTCTTCGACAAGATCGACAACGCCAACGAAGTCGTCCTCGCTGCCCATGGGCATTTGAATGGCTACGGGGCTGGCTTGAAGGCGATGCCTGATGCTATCAATGGTCCGGTCGAATCCGGCGCCCACTCGGTCCATTTTGTTTACGAAACAAATCCTTGGGACTCCGTAGCGGTCAGCCTGACGCCAAACGGTCTCGGACTGCGGTTCGACACCTGAGACGGCGTCAAATATCACCACTCCGCCATCTAGAATCCTAAGGCTTCTCTCGACCTCGGCCGTAAAGTCGACGTGGCCGGGCGTGTCGATGATGTTAATTTCGTAGTCATTCCAATCGCACGTAGTGGCGGCGGACGTGATCGTAATGCCACGCTCCCGCTCTTGCGCCATCCAGTCCATCGTCGCTGTACCGTCGTCAATGGATCCGATTTTGTGGATGCGACCAGCGAAGTAGAGCACGCGTTCAGTGACTGTGGTCTTGCCAGCGTCAATGTGAGCGATGAACCCAATATTACGTGTTGATTCTAGGGTTGAGGTGGGAAACATAATCGGTGCTTCGATGGACCTACCACTTGTAATGGGCGAATGCGCGGTTCGCATCGGCCATTCTATGGAGGTCCTCCTTCCTCTTGACTGCGTTGCCCTGGCCTCTGGATGCTTCCAGGAATTCCTGTGCAAGGAACTCTGCCATGGGGCGACCGGACTTGCCGCGAGCGGACGAGATGATCCACCGCATGGCAAGGGTAGTCTGCTGAGACGCGCCTATGTCCGTGGGCACCTGGTAGGTCGTTCCGCCTACGCGACGAGACTTGACCTGGACCTGCGGCATTGCGTTTCTAATCGCGTGCTGAAATACCTCAAGGCCGGGACGGTGCGCCTCGTCCTCGATACGGTCGAGGGCTTGATAGACTATTCGCTGGGCGGTCGTGCGCTTGCCACCGAGCATCACTTTGTTAATGAACCTCGATAGCTCGATACTGCCGAACCTGGGGTCCGGAGTAATCTTGCGCTTCACTGCCCTTCGTCGTCGCGACATCTGCTTAATTCCCTACTTTGATATATTCGAGGTCTGTGTCGGCCGACCCTACGACTTCTTGCTACCGTACTTGCTGCGCCCACGCTTTCGCTCATCGACACCGGCAGTGTCGAGAGCACCGCGAACAATGTGGTATCGCACACCCGGCAGGTCCTTGACCCTGCCGCCGCGGATGAGTACCACTGAATGCTCCTGTAGGTTGTGGCCTTCACCCGGGATGTAGGCCGTGACCTCCATTCCATTCGTCAGCCTCACACGGGCAACCTTCCGAAGCGCCGAGTTGGGCTTCTTCGGTGTCTGAGTCCTGACCTGAATACATACCCCTCGCTTCTGAGGAGACCCACTATTCCGGATCGACTTGTTTTTCAGCGAGTTGAATATGTACCTAAGGGCAGGTGCCTTATCTTTTAGGCGCTTGGACTTTCGTCCCTTACGAACTAACTGGCTAGCGGTCGGCATTGACTCCCTCTCAATTGGCCGGGCTGCACCTTCTGTGGCGCAGGTTAACCCTACACGCCCAATTCGGGCGACAAGAGGTGATTATACCCTCTGCCAGATCAGGGTGTCAACAGATTCGAGGGTATCCTCGGACACGTCCCCACTCATCTCCCAACGCACGGTCCGAGCGCGCTGATCCCAACCGGGATTTTCGGCATCTCGCACCCAATTATCGAAATGGTATTGGCAGGGTTACACCTGACGAGTCTCCCAATTGGACGGTACCCTCTATCGACGGAGGTGTAGCTCGGCTCTAGACCCAATATCACGTGGCATTGTAAGTAGTGTTCGTCCATGAGCCGAAGCTAGACGAGATCGTGGCTGAGACCGATGTCTCGGTCAGAGGTCTTCGATAGCGGCGATGACCCTCACCAACGACTCACGAGCGTCGCCAAACAGCATCGACGTATTTCCCTTGTAGAAGAGGTCGTTGTCGATTCCGGCAAAACCAGGACTGAGGCTGCGCTTCAAAACTATGACCTGCCCAGCACGGTCCACATTGAGAATGGGCATACCATAGATAGGGCTTCCGGCGTCGTCGCGCGCGCCTGGGTTAACGACATCATTGGCGCCCACGACTACAACCACGTCCGTTGACGAGAATTCATCGTTAATTTGTTCGAGATCATACAGCTTGTCGTAGGGTACATCGGCCTCGGCCAACAACACATTCATATGGCCCGGCATCCTGCCGGCAACTGGATGGATGGCGTACTTGACCGCAACGCCATTGGCTTCGATGAGCGCGCCTAACTCCTTGAGTTGGTGCTGAGCCTGGGCTACTGCCAGGCCATAGCCGGGAACAAAGATTACCGACCTGGCATAGGCTAGCATGACAGCTGAATCCTCGTGGGCTACCTCGCGAACCGGTCTGGTTTCACGTCCGGGATCAACTGATCCGCTCACGGTTTCGACGGCCCCGAACGCCCCGAACACGACATTGACCAGGGAGCGATTCATCGCCTTGGTCATGATTTGGGTCAAAATCAGGCCGGCTGCGCCAACGAGTGCACCCGCAATGATCAACATCACGTTGCCCAAGACGAAACCGGCACTCGCAGCGGCCAATCCGGAGTAGGAATTCAGTAATGAAATCACGACCGGCATATCGGCGCCGCCGATGGGAATTACCAACAGGATTCCCAGGAGAAGGCACGCGACGCTCAGGCCGATGAACACGGTCATGTCAGGCTCAATTACCAGATAGCCGATCATGGCTAAAATGCCGACGAACAGCAACAGACTAAAGGTTTTTTGGAGAGGGAACGTGACGGGACGGGTCGCGATGATCTCCTGCAACTTGCCAAAAGCGATCAGGCTTCCGGAGAACGTGACCGCTCCTATGAGCGTACCGATCATGATGGTTACGGACACATCCATAGACATATCGGTGCCATCCGAGATATTCCCATGGAAAACACCAGCCGCCACCAGGGCCGATGCGGCGCCGCCAAGACCGTTGAACACGGCCACCATCTGCGGCATGGCGGTCATCTTGATCGCCCGTGCCATGATAGATCCGATTATCGCCCCAACAATGATGCCCGCGATGATCAATTCAAAGGAGACGATCTCCCGGTCTACCAGCGTAACCACCACGGCGATTAGCATCCCGAGCGACGCTATACAGTTCCCCGATCTGGCGGTCTTCGGTGAGGCTAGTCGCTTGAGACCGAGGACAAATAAGATTACGGCGACGAGATATAGGGCACCAATAAACAGGTCGAAATCGAAGTCGTTCAATTCTTGTCCACCGGGGATTTCTTGAACATCTGGAGCATGCGGTCGGTAACCATGAAGCCTCCCACTACGTTCACCGTAGCCAGGATCACTGCCATGAATCCGATGATTGCCCCCACGGTGACGTCCTCCTGCCCGGCGACGAGCAGTGCCCCGAGGATGGCGATGCCGGAAATGGCGTTGGCCCCCGACATGAGGGGGGTGTGAAGGGTCGGAGGTACCTTGGTAATCACCTCAAACCCGACAAACACCGCCAGAACAAATATAAAGAACTCTATCAGCAGAACGCTTTCAAACAATTCCAGTCAACCTCACTACTATTACTGAGTTGTCGGGCTGGCCATCTCCAGGGTCGGACCGTGGACGATCTGTCCACCGTGGGTGATGCAACATCCCTTCGTTATCTCGTCGTCGAAATCGATCTCTATGTTGCCTTCTTTTTCAAGATGGATCAGGAGATTAGAGATGTTTCTCGAATACGCCTGGCTCGCATGGGTCGGAAGGGTGGAGGGCAGGTTCAAAGGCCCTACGACAGTTACACCGTGTTCAACGATCTCTTCCCCCGGAGCGGTAAGTTCACAGTTCCCGCCCATTTCCGCAGCAAGATCGATCACAACTGCACCCAATCGCATGTCTACGACCATCTCCTTAGTGATCAGGGTCGGAGCGGGCTTGCCAGGGACCGCCGCTGTGGAGATCACAAAATCCATGTCCTGGATGTGGCTGTGAATGAGACCCCTGCTCGCCATCCTATCGGTGTCTGACTGAGCCCTGGCGTAGCCACCAGCGTCCTCGTTGTCCACGGTGGTGCCTTCAGCCTCTATGAAGGTGGCGCCGAGGCTCTGGACCTGCTCTTTCACTGCCGGACGGATATCGTACGCGTACATGACGGCGCCCAGTCGTCGAGCCGTGGCGATTGCCTGCAGCCCCGCGACGCCAACGCCGATCACGAGACCTTTTGAAGGGGCAAGTGTGCCGGCGGCGGTGATCATCATTGGGAATATCTTGCCCAGAGATGTGGCCGCCATCAGCGCTGCTTTATAGCCTGCGATGGATGCCATGGACGATAACGCGTCCATACTCTGAGCGCGGGCGATACGGGGGATGGTGTCCATGCTGAAGCTTGTGAGCGACCGCTCAGCGAGCCGCTTGACCAGCTCATGATCGGACAGTGGCTGGAGCAGGCCGATAACCGAGGCGCCCTCGGGCAGCATATCGATTTCGTGGCGATCAGCGGCTTCGTCGTAGATCGGTTTCTGGACCTTGAGAACCACGTTGACGGAGCCGTAGAGGGTTTCGGCGTCATCAACGACGGTTGCGCCGACTGCCTGATACGCCTGGTCCGAGATTAGAGCCTCGCGTCCTGCCCCCGATTCCACAAGTACTTCGATCCCAGCTTTGACAAGCCTGGTCACGGCGTCTGGGGTAAGTGCAACCCGCCGTTCTCCGGTCGCGATCTCCTTCGGGACGCCTACTTTCACGCAGTCTGCTCCAATTGGTTAGTTTGTCTATGCGGACGGTGCCTTCATCCATTAAACCACACCATCGAGGCAACAGAGGTACCTAGTGTACGCTTGCCTGGTGTACGCTTGCCTGCAATGGTGGTTTTCGCTAGGAACGAACTCTGTGCACTGGGTGGCGTCCACAGTTCCACCGGCACCGCGCCCTTGAAATCTTCAGCACACTCGGGACTTGCGCCAGGTTAAGACCCTCCACACAAGCCTATAGAGACGTCGCAGCGTGCCCTTGTATGAGGGTCGCACGTCGCTATGAAACACCCGTGAAGAACCATCAGTGCGGCGTGAGATACGCATCAACGTTCAGCTTCTGGGGCCCTGACCACCACACCGATCACCCTGGGTACACCCACCGGGCATCGCAACGGGGAATTCACGACCGCCACCACCAAAATCACCCCGGTATGACATCGAATATGAGACGATAGAGGAGTCAGAAGATCATCCCATGGTAGACACTGTTGCATCAGATAGACAAGTGGGAGGGAACGACCCGGCGGCGAACGACCCAGTCTGCCGATAGCTGTTTACCTACGAAGAAAGTGAGCCAACAGCATGCAAGGTGCCCTGACCAACGATCCAAACGCGGTCGATATAGTCGATATAGAGGTGCCCTTCAGGAAGGCCGGAGGCTACGGCCTGATCCAGCCAAACGTAGAGAAGATGGAAGGCAGTCACGGTGATGGCGCGTAGTGACAGGCACGACTGGCGCTGAGGGCAACAGCAAAGATATAGCCGCATCATGGTTTGTTAAGTCAGAAGGCGGCGAGCCATTGGGACAAATCTATCGCGGCGAAAAAGCGGCTGTCCCCTCTCCGGGCTCAGTTCTGACAGCTGAAGCAAAGTGGCGCAGCACCGAGGTGGTGTCTTTTAGGGAGCTGGGACCAACTTGCTCAATACGGCGCTTTGCGGTGGTCGTCCGCGTATTGGAGTAAGGCTCACCCAGGTGAGTCCCTATCGAGGCGTCTAAGAAGTGGACGAGACCGACGGCAGCTCGTTCGCCAAGTGCTCGGATTTCTTCGAGCGACTATGCGAGTGAAACCAAGATAGCGACCCTTGTAGACTCGCATCAGTGCAGTTTCGTAAACGGTCTTTTCGCGCTCGTCGTCGCGCCACTTGGCCGAAATCTCCTCTGCCGTCAGGCAGAGCTTCCAGCCATTCGGGACCAAATCGGCCCGCTCGACCTCGACAACCTCGCTTCTCTCCCAATTCCTGCGCCACCACTCGTGGCTATGGAAACTCCAGGAACTTGAGTGCCAATAGAGCTTCAGGTGCTCTGGAATTGAGGCCGACGGGACCTCCTGGGCCAGGCCAGGCACCACGATTCATGTCTGTCCATCGGACTTCACCAAGTGAGAGAATCTGTCCGGCAGGTACAGAGCGTCCGCTCCAAAGTAGTGATACGAGTCCATACTTACAATGGCGTCGAAGAATCCGTTCGCGAACAGAATGTCGTGGGCTTCGACGCGGATCAGGAACACCTGGTCGTTAAGGCCAAACGCGCGAATCCGCTCCAAGCTATCGCTGGGGTCGATCCAGAGATCGGCGGCTTAGACCTGCAACCCGAATTCCTTTGCCAGAAATATTGAGTTGCCGGCCTTCCAGCACTCCATATCCAACACGCGAATGCCGGGCTCGAGGATCATGACCTGGCTGAGGGATTCCTTAAGTCACATGACGTTGGAACCCATCATGTTCACTATGACCCAATCCGGATCGTAGGCGCTCGGACGGGTGAGCCATTCGAACTGGAATGCTCGTGCCAATTCCTACTTGGTTATGCTCAATGTGACCTATTTCCGCTGGTGAATTAGAGCCATTTCCGGAGGTACATGAGAATCTGTGATCGCATGTCGGCAGTCTCGAAGTGGCCGGTCTCGTATCGCAGGAGTTTCCATGCGTCCGGTGCGCCGGCTGATGTATAGGCCTCAGTCAGTTCCGCGTCGATTCGATCCAAGCCTGCTATCGGCGTCAGCTTATCGTAGTTGCCGGCGAGTCCAAGATGGGGACGGGGCGCAATCAGAGCGTTGATCTGGGACGTAGTGAAGTGTTTGAGGAGACCGGGCACGAAGTAGTAGAAGCCGTGGCGATCGAGGTCGTTGGTGTCCATTAGGGCGTCGAAGTCGGTGAGGCAGCAGATGTCTATGCACACGCGAATTCGAGTGTCTAGGGCGGCGACCCACCAGGCCATTGTGCTACCCATGGAGATTCCCAGGGTGCCGATTCTGCCGGAATCGACGTCGGGCCTGGACCCCAGGTAGTCGATGGCCCTCAGGGAATCGTAGACCATCATCCCCCACATCACCTGGCCACGCCACAACATGGATTTGAACAGCGTGCCCTCGGAACGACCTCGCCTCTCCCCAAAGGCCCAGGTGTCGATGCAGAGCGCTGCGTAACCCTCGCGTGCCAGTAGTTCCGCGTACGGTGGCTGCTGAAGAGCGTCGCGGCCCTCGATCATTTCGTCTTTGCCAAGGACATAATCGCCCCCATGGGCGTGGTTGTAGAGAACGGTGGGAAACCGCCCCTCGCTGACTATCGGCCTGGTGAAGTAGGCGGGCACGCTCTCGATGCCATTGAGATCGAGCACCAACTTCTCTAGGACGTAATGCTCTCGCTCCTCCTCGTCAACCTTGCGGACTGAGATGTCTCGGTGGCGGTCAGGTAGGTCTCCGAGTACGCTGTACAACTGGATTCGGCGGGCCTCCGAGTCCACGGCTAAATCTCCAAACCCGGACTGAACTCTGTTGGCATTTCGTCGAAAGCGTAAAATCGGTGGGAAATGCCGGCGGGGTGGACTGTTACCAGCCTGAGCCCGGAAGGGTCGGGCCCAAGGGGCAGGCCCGTAGCGACCGTTACGACAATCTGGAGGCCTCCGAAAAATGCGGTATGGTTGCGATGCCAGTGCCCTGAGAACACCGTCGCAACGTCGTATTCAGTTAGCAAGTCTATCAGTATCCGCCTTCGCTCCTGAGGCAGTACCAACCAGCTGTCACCTTCGTCCACGTAGGTCAGGAAGGGTGGATGGTGTGTGAAGAGCACGATGTTATCGACACCTGCTTCACGGGCGCTGCGAAGGTCTGATTTCAGGAACTCGATCTGCTTTTCAAGTTCGTCAGGGATGTTCACGGGCTGCTGCCAGACTGTGCTATTCAGCACGACGAAGTGGGAGCCGCTGCGGTCGAACGAGTAGAAGTCGGGGCCGAATCGCTCACGGTAGTTCTTGATGGACTCGTGGGTCGGTTCATTCGTTACGTCGTGGTTTCCCGCGACCCAGTACATGGGGATGTCCGGATCGAGTGTTGATGTGATGCGCTTGAGCTCGGCAAGCTCGTCGGCGGGATCGACCTTGTTGTTACACATGTCCCCGCACGTGATTACAAAGTCCGGACGGAGCCTGTTGGCCGCAGCGATTGCCTTGCTATAGTGATCGGTTTCATAGTCGAGGCCGTAGGTTTCTGGCGCGAATGGGAGTTTCAATCCCATGCCATCAAACCTGATTCTCTCCGTGTCGTCCATACGACTTAGCTGAGCATACATTCCGAACTGGGGGTCGGCAAGTTGCATGAAGAAAAAAGACAATGAGTTCACTCTCACAGTGGGCAGTCTGGACGCGTCTCATCGCGACCCAGCTATCGCAGCTTGAGCCAATAGGATACTACCGAAGGTGCGCCGGAGAAAAGTCACCACGACTGCGCATGGTATAAGTGTATGGCCTCGGCAAGAAGGATAAGCCATGGAGTATCGCAATGTCGGCAGTTCCGGGCTGCAGGTCTCAGCCGTTGGCCTGGGAACCAATAATTTTGGCGGACGGCTGGACCTGGAGGCTACGGACGCGGTGATAAAGCGTTAGGTAGACCGGAGTATCATGTCGAAGGGCTGGGCTCGAAGAGAAGGGTGTTCACGCGTTCCGTAGGGCAGCCGCAGCCCAGATGAAGCGGCTCGGAATAAACGACAGCAACATCCTAGAGGTCATGGGCTGGAAGGACGTAAACATGTTGCGGCGCTCCATCGCAGCTATCGCGATGGAGGGCTGTTGCTGCATACTCTGTATGGATGAGCACGTGGCGACGGGTGGGCACCGGATGAGTCGTAGTGGCAACGCATGGGTCGGATGGCGAGGTCTGGCAATGTGGGGTGCGCTTTTCGCGGTGGCGGCGGTCGTACTATGGCTTGTGGAGGCGACCGGCTAGTTCGGAAGGCGTACAGTTACCCGCCCTACGGTCCACCGGAAGGACACCCTTTCCGGGACCTGCTACAGGCCCTCGATTTGATCTACACCTGCAGAGAGCGCTTCAAGGGTATTTATTTCGTTCTCGCTGAGTTGCCATCCCAGTGCGCCAAGATTGTCGTCAAGCTGTTCGATAGTGTCGCTGCCTGAGATGGCGACGGTGACTTCAGGGTGCGACAATAGCCAGTTGATGGCAACCTGGGACATGGTTTTGCCTCTTTCGAACGCTATTCGGCGAACCGATTCGATGACATTGACTGTCTGTGGAGTGAGTGCCGAAGCCAGTCTCCCGCCTCGCTTTGCAGATTCCCACGGCGAATGAGGCGGCAGTGGCTCGTCCGCGGAGTAGGCTCCGCTGAGGAGGCCGATTGCCAAGGGGCTGTACGCCATGACTCCAAGTTCCTGGTCTGCTGCGACGCCGAACATCTCGGACTCGAGCCCGCGGTTCAAAAGGCTGTACTGGTTTTGGACGCAAATGAGTGGGTCGGCACCGAGGCCATCCTGGGTCCAGAGCGCCTTCATGACCTGCCATGCGTCGAAATTGCAGACCCCTATGTATCTGGTCTTGCCTTGCGTGACCAAGTCGTCCAGTGCCCTGAGAGTCTCTTCGAGGGGGCTCGATTCCGGGTAGGCGTGTAGCAGGTAGACATCCACGTGGTCGGTCTGGAGGCGTTTGAGAGACCTATCCATCTCGCGCATGACAGCGTAGCGGGATGCACCACTGTCGTTGGGTCCCTCAGCCACGGGGCTGTGGACCTTGGTGGTAACGACCACTTCGTCGCGGCGGTTCTTGAGGACGCGTCCCAATACCTCCTCGGATGTGCCTCTGACCCCGCGGTCGTCGCCCAGTCCGTAAATGTTGGCGCAATCGATGAGATTTACGCCGGAATCTATAGCGTGGTTGACGAGCCTCTCGGCCTCCTTCGCGGAGCCCTGGCCTCTCAGTCCCATTCCCAGGGCAATTGGGGAGACCTTCACGCCAGCAGCGCCGAAGTTTACGTATTCCATATTCAGCTCTTTGCAGAAAGAGTGGGATGGTTCGGCAAGCTTACCACGAGCGGAAATCCAAGCCTAGCCTGCCTCGGCTATTGAGCCGTCAGTTCTGATATCCGGAACCTGGGTCAGGTCGCGGGACTCATGTGTGGCCGTCTTGAGAAGGGTTTCGTCGAGCTCGACCCCTAGGCCGGGCGCCTCCGGTACGGGAAGATAGCCACCTGAACGTTTTAGCACGGTCCGGAACACGTTGTTTTCGGGAGCCTCGTCGCTCTTGGCGTACTCCTGGGTAATGAAGTTGGGGATGCAAGTGTCCAAGTGCACGGAGGCCGCGGTCAGTATCGGACCCAGGAAGTTGTGAGTCACGACTGCGCAGTGGTAGGACTCGGCTACTGCAGCAATCTTTTTGCAATGGGATAGGCCACCCGCCAATCCGACATCCGGCCGCACGTACTGCGGGCCACCGTGGGATAGCAATTCACGAAATTCCCATATGGAGTGCATGCGCTCGCCGTTCGCGATTGGGACGGTGACTCTCTGGGCGATCTCGCCCTGAGACATGATGCTATCGATCTGGATGGGATCCTCGACGAACAGCGGCTGAAACTCGGCGAGGGATTCGGTGAGTGCGATGGCTACCATAGGTGTGAGCTTGCGGTGAAGCTCCACGATGACGTCGACATCCTGTCCAGCTCCCTCCCTGGTTGCGGCTACGTGGTCTCGGGCCGCGGCGATGAGCCTGGACTGGGTCATATCCTGATAGCCAGAAGGCAGGGGGTCGAGCTTGACAGCCGTGAATCCCTCTTCGGCCGCCGCGCGGGCAATTCGCAGGGTCTGACCGGGTGAATCACCGCCCCCCATGAGAAGGTGGAGCCTAATCCGATCTCGATAGCGACCCCCTAGCAGCTCCCAGATAGGGGCCTGGAAGTGTTTGCCCTTGATGTCCCAAAGGGCGATATCGATCGCGCTGACGGCACCTGACAGGGCTGAGCCGCGGAACGGGCCCATGCGGTACATGTACTGCCAGTGGTACTCGATGCGCATGGGGTTCTGGCCGATCAGGTAGCTTCTGAACTTGTCGACGATGCCGGCTACCGCTTCGGTGTACCCCCAACAAGCGGTCTGGCCGATGCCAGTCAGGCCGGTGTCTGTTCGAACCCGCACTACGTAGGATGTTCCTATGTGGAGGCCTTCTACGGACTCGATTTTCAATATTCTGCTCCTTTGTTAGAGCGCAAGATCATGGACGACTCTCGATCAATCCTCTGTTTGTCACGTTGCGCTGCCAAGAAGAAGATAAGTATAAAGAGTACTATCTGAGGGACACCCTCAAGCTCCCGGCCCTTCGGCGGGCTCAGGACAGGCGACGGGGCTGCACTCCTTAGCGCCCCCTCTATGCAAGTGCTAAGGGGCATCACGACTCCTGGCATGGGTACTGCTCACATCTGCACACCCTCGGTGCCCCAGTTGAGAACCTCTGCACTCCCTACACAAGGCCCGTATCTCCGCGTACTCGAGGCTAGCTGGGGCGGTCTAGCTGAAATGCGACGTGGAGCGCTCTTGCTGCGTCGCCTATTTTTGTGTCAGCTACCAAACAGGTGATCCGTATCTCGGATGTTGAGATCATTTCGATCGCTATTTCCGCGTCGGCCAGGGCCCGGAACATCCTGGACGCGTAGCCGGGAGCGTTTTGCATACCAGTGCCTACTATGCTGACCTTTGCCAGCCTATCGGCTCCTATTGGGACGCCCGCGCCCAGGTCTCGTGCTATTTGTTCCGCCACCTGAATGGCTCGCGAGAAATCGTTGCGTTCGACGGTGAAAGAAATGTCGGCTGATCCATCCACTGCCACGTTCTGCACAATGACGTCGACGCTGATGCCAGCTTCGGTTAGCGGTTCGAACACGCTCGCCTGAGAACCGGTGCGTTCGGGTACACCTGGAATGGTGATTTTTGCCACGTTGGAGTCGGCAGCGATGCTTCGCACGTGATTTCGGATCTCACCTACGGGAAACTTCATGCCGTCTCCTTTATGAATGAGTGTGCCAGGGCTTTCCTTGAAGCTGGAGGCCACCAGGATGGGCACGTCATAGACCATCGCCATTTCTATCGAACGAGGCGCCATTTTTGCGCCGTAACTTGCCATTTCAAGCATCTCCTCGAAGCCGACCTCGTCGAGCCTTCGAGCGTCGGGGACGAGTCGAGGGTCCGCGGTGAAGATGCCTTCGACATCAGAGTACACCTCGCAGCGGTCCGCACCGAGTGCGGCTGCAATTGCAACTGCGGACAGGTCCGACGCACCACGTCCGAGGGTGGTCACTTCCATGTCGTCGCTGACGCCCTGAAACCCGGCGACGATGACCACCTTGCCTCGATCCAACTCTTCGATTATGCGGGAGGTGTCGACCATGGCTATTCTGGCCCTGCCATGACCAGTATCGGTTTTGATCCCGGCCTGTGCTCCGCTGAGGCTTATGGCGTCTGTTCCCATGGACCTAATGGCCATGGCAAGCAGGGTGCAACTTACTAGCTCGCCGGTCGACAACAGCACGTCCATCTCTCGTGGGTCGGGGCTGTCGGAGATCTGCCCGGCGAGAGCGATTAGCTCGTCCGTGGTGTCGCTCATCGCGGAGACGACAGCGACGGTGCGGTTGCCTGCAGCGCGTGAATCGGCAATCCGCCTCGCCACGTTACGTATGGCGCCTGCGTCGGCGACCGAAGATCCGCCATATTTCTGGACGATCAGGGCCATCTACTGTACCTGTGGCGATTGGGTATTGGATGAGATATGAGCGCCCTTGTCGGTAGGTTTTGTGACCCTGAACTCCCCTTCGACGCCGGACTTGGATGCCGCCTCTGCCATCTCATAGCCGACGGTCATTTCTCTGCCGGAGGTGATAGCCAATATGCTGGAACCGGCTCCTGAGAGGAAGGCCCCGTGCGCACCGGCAGCGAGGGCGGCTCTCAATATGGGTTTCATAGCGTGGAATATGCCCTGGCGGGCCGGCTGATGGAGTCTGTCCCGCGTTGCGACAGCGAGGTGGCTGGGATCTCCAGTAGAAAAGGCCCTGACGAGCAGGGCTACCCGACCCAGATTGTGGACGGCGTCTTTCCTAGTGACGTCCTCGGCAAGCAGGGATCGGGCCTCCTTAGTTGGCATGGGTACACCAGGAACGAATACGACGCAGGTCCAATCGGCTGGCACTGGGATGGCTGCGGTGATCGTCTGACCATCCTCTTCGACGACGACCTGAAACCCGCCATGGAGGGAGGCTGCCACGTTATCGGGATGGCCTTCAGTGCGCACGGCGAGCTCCAGTATCTCGTCGTCGGTCAGGGGCGCGGAGCACATCGCGCTGCCAGCCAACAACCCGGCGGCTATTGCGGCGCTGCTGCTGCCAAGGCCTCGTTCAAGTGGAATTGCGCTGTCACAGGTCATGCTGACGGACGGCACGGGTTCGCCTCGCTCGACAAACGGCAAGCTGAAGGCGGAGTAGACGAGGTTGGTTTTGTCGGCCGGGAGCAGGCCCTGGCCCTCACCATACACGGCGATGCGATCGGCCCCCCTAACAACCTCCACGGTATTCCAGATATCAAGCGCCATCGCAAGGCAGTCGAATCCGGGACCGAGGTTGGCGGAGGTGGCAGGCGCCTTGACGGTGATGCGATCAATCATCTGCGGGGTATCCATCGTGCGAAGGTCTTTTTAGTAGCCCTGAACAGTGGTTCATGAGTACCGTTGTATGATATCACGTCAGAATCACCCTCACCGCAATCCTCTCACTGAAAGAGAGGAGGTCGAACAGGGGAAAGGGAACTCTCCACTGTTGGATATTCAATCCGGCCGTGGAAGTAGGATTAGGACATGAAAGAACCTGGCGACGAGCCGACCGAATATTCCTCGGCGCAGCTAAGGGAGGCAGCGCTGGAGTTACTTGGCTACCCCAGCGTTCGTGGGTCGGTGGCCAGGCGAACTGTGTTTCCGCCGGCGCGGGACCTAGCGCTGGCGATGCGCCCTTCCCATAACGAAGCTGAAGTCGACGAGCTGCAGACTGAGACATCCGAGGGGTTGCGTGTCCTGGAGGAGTTGGGGGATGTCGACCTTATGGCGTCTGAGGACGCTTCACAGGCGGTAGCCCGCGCGGCACTGGAGGGGGTGCTCTCAGGCAAGGAGTTACTGGCCGTAGGCAGGCTGCTGGAGGTATTGCGGCGCGCAAATTCGTCGTTTGGATCGGTGCGTAGTGTTGCACCGACGCTGTCGGGGATTGCCGGAGGAATCCCCGAACTTGCTGACGTGGAGCGGCGCATTCGGTCATCGATTGATGATCGAGGTGAGGTGCCGGACAGCGCTACCCCGAATCTCGGCATCCTGCGTAGGCAGGTGAGACGGGCGTACGAGGACGTTGCCTCGGCACTAGAGGGCGTCATCGGGTCTGCGTCCGGGCAAGAGGCTCTTCAGGATGAGGTCATCTCGATGCGCTCCGAGCGTCTGGTGGTGCAGGTCAAGGCGGAGCGGCGGCACCGCGTGCCTGGGGTAGTACATGGCGCCTCGAACACCGGGGCCACGCTATTTATCGAACCATTTGCGACGGTCGACCTGGGCAATTCGTGGAGGGAGTTGGCGCTGGAGGAGGAGCGTGAGACAGCACGAGTGTTGCGTGAACTGTCGGGCATAATAGGGTCTGTGTCGGAGGAGATCGCACTGGGAATTGAGCTTGTGGCTCATCTGGATTTTGTGCTGGCAAGGGCCAGGTACAGCTACGCCTCTGGCGGGTCTGTGCCTGCATCTTCCGGCACGGACGCCCAGTCAGGTCCGGCGACCGCGGTGCGTCTGATGGGGGCGAGGCACCCGCTGCTTGGCCCTGACGCAGTGCCGGTAAACGTTAGTATCGGGCCGGACTGGACAGTCCTCGTGATCACGGGGCCGAACACCGGAGGAAAAACGGCTGCGATGAAGGCGCTCGGCCTTCTGGCGCTGATGCACCAGTCGGGACTCCAGATACCTGCAGAGGTGGGCAGTGCCCTGCCAATATTCGACGGTGTGTACGCGGACATTGGGGACCTGCAGAGTATCGAGGAGTCAGTATCGACGTTTGGGTCGCACATGCGCAATGTGATCAGAATTCTGTCGAGTGCGACACAACGGTCTCTGGTACTGCTGGACGAGCTTGGAACCAGTACGGATCCCGAGGAGGGTTCGGCCCTGGCCAAAGCGATCCTGGAGCATCTGGCTGCCTCAGGCGTGGTCACGGTGGCCACTACCCACCATAAGAACGTTGCGGCGTTTGCGGAGGTGACAGATGGGATGGCCAACGCGAGCGTCGAGTTGGATTCGAAAACGCTTCGCCCTACATACCACCTGACTCCAGGTGTGCCCGGCAGGAGCTATGCGATGTCTGTGGCGGAGCAGATGGGTCTGACCGAGGGAATCATGGACCGGGCCCGAGACCTTCTGGAGCCACAGCACCTGCGATTCGAGGACTGGCTGAGCGAGTTGCAGGGTGAGAGGCAGCAGATCAAGGAGAAACTGGAGTCGGCGGACCGCGCGCAGGTAAGGGCGGAGGAAGCCGAGAGGGAGATTGAAGCGCAGCGCAGGGAACTGGCGGCGCGGCGCGAGGAGATACTTCAAAGTATGCGCGGCGAGTTGGTGACGCGCTTTGATGAGACACGAAGGCGGCTCCGGCGCGCTGAGGCGGCGCTATCGTGGAGAGCGCCTGTGACTCCTGTCCTGCCATCGTTTCCAACTCCATCATCCGAGGAACCTTTGACGAATGAGCCTGAGGCGGTAGAGGCGGCTGCCACGGAGCTTGAGGACGCCGAGAAGGGGCTGAATGAGCTTGAGCGGGCGGAGCTGTCCACTCTTCCGGCAGAGCCACCAGTCGAGCTGTCTGTCGGGGACTTGGTACATGTACGGGGGCTCAACGTGCAGGGCACGGTGCAGGCGCTCCCAGAAAATGGGGGCGAAGCGGAGGTGGCGATCGGTTCTGTGCGGCTGAGGGTGGATGTGGCACGACTATCTCATGCCCAGGCGCCGGAGGAGCCTGAACCAGAGGTTGTTTCGATAGGCTATGACCTGGGGCCTGCAGTTACGAGCTTTGAATTGGATCTAAGGGGCATGCGGGCCGAGGAGGCCCTGATTGAGGTCGAGAAGTTCCTGGACCGGGCGCTTCGGGACGGCCTCAGCGAGGTGCGGATCATTCATGGCAAGGGCACGGGGGTGCTGAGACAGGCGGTGAGGGAGCATCTGGAGCACCATCCGCTGGCTAAGTCATTCAGGCAGGAGACGCCGGACCAGGGCGGCAGCGGAGCGACAGCGGTCGAGCTTACGTGAGACTGAGCTGAGGTACGGACTCACATATGTGATGGTAGTGCTGATCGGTGTGGCGGCCGTCGCGTGTAGTGGTGGACAGGTTGCGTCGAGTGCAACGAGCACCCCTGCCCCAGCCACGTCTCCTGTCGCCGTTCCCATTGCGAGTGCAGCCGTAGTGCCCACACGAGCTCCGACGGCGATGCCTCTTCCGGCTGCTCCCACAGCCACTTCAATTCCAACGGCCGTTCCTATGCCCACTAAGACGCCGGGGCCGTCTGTCGTTATCGGAGACGTTGTGTTCTCTGTGGAGATTGCTGAGACGGCGGCCAAGCGGCAGATAGGGTTGTCGGGGAGGGAGAGCCTGGAGCCTCGTCACGGAATGCTGTTTACGTCGAGGTTCGGATCTGCTCCGACGATCTGGATG
>JASLXL010000182.1 GCA_030740335.1 SAR202 cluster bacterium
TCCGAGCGGTTAGTCGTGCCTGCCAAGACGGCTACCAGTACCGGAGCTTCGCCGCGTTGGTCAGCTCGGCGTCTGAAACCTTCTTGACCCCATCACCCATGACTATGGGGATTGTGCGGATGTAGTCGACCATCATCTCGAGACCGCGCCTCTCCAGGGAGGCAGACTGGTCGCTGCCGTACATCGACCGATCCAGCGAGATGTGGCGTTCAACGACAACCGCACCCATCATCGCGGCAAGCGTACCCGGAATCATGGTTACTTCGTGTCCGCTATAGCCCACTGGACAATCATATCTCCGGCGCAACTCAACAATACTCCGCAGGTTGACCGAGCTCTCGGCCAATGGATACTCCGAGACGCAATGCATCAAAACGAATGGACAATCACGGCCCCGAAATATCGCTACCGCGGTGTCGATATCTTCATAAGTGCTCATCCCGGTCGAAATTAGGGAGGGCTTCTGCTCCGCAGCGACTGCCTCAAGCAGGGGGACGTGGAGCAACATCGGTGACGCGATCTTGTTGTATTTTAGGTCGTACTGGCGCAGAAAGGTCAGACTGGGTACGTCCCAGGCGGACGCGAACCAATCGATGCCAACTTTTTTGCAGTAGGCGTCAATCTCGTCGTACTCGTCTTGGCCGAACTCCAGGCCCTCCTTCTGCTCCCGCTGGGTCGTTCCCCAGGGACTATCGCGGGGTGAGTCCAACACCTCTTGGGTATAAACGATGTCAATGGTCCTTTTCTGGAATTTCACGACGTCACAATCGCTCGCTTTTGCCATGTCAATAAGCTGTTTGGCGATGTCTATGTCGCCATTGTGGTTGATACCGATCTCTGCAATGGTCAGGCAATGCCGGGCAATCGGCCACGGCTCACCCTGGATCATGTCGGTGGCAAAATCGAAGTTGTTGTTCACCGCCGCCTACTCCTTGTCGCTAGGTTGTTAAGTGCACTTTCGAGCGTTTTCAAGACCGTTATGTTTTCGCTGTCCATCTTTTTTCGGTGCTGATTGATCCAGTAGCGTTTCGCGTATCGATTATCAATTGGCTGTTGTCCACCACCCACTGCCAATCGTAAGCAGCGTGGTCGGTGGTAATCACCACGCAGTCAGCCGTCTGGAGGACCTCTTCATCAAGCATGACGCTATCTAGGGCACTGCCCGCCAACTCTATCTGCGCTACATAGGGATCGTTGTACGTCACCTCCATTCCCTTTCCCTGGAGAAGCTCGATTAGGTCAAGGGCAGGGGACTCCCTGATGTCGCCCACATTGGGCTTGTAGGCGACTCCCAGCAACAGAACTCGCGACCCGTTCAAGGGCTTCCTCACGTCGTTCAGCGCATCAGCTACCCTCCCCGCGACATGGGCGGGCATACCCATATTGATCTCCGACGCGAGCTGTATGAATCGAGCGTTGTAGTCCAGTGTCTTGAGCTTCCATGCCAGATACTGGGGATCGACGGGGATGCAGTGCCCCCCGAGTCCAGGCCCAGGGTAAAACGCCATGAAACCAAAGGGCTTGGTCTTTGCCGCGTCGATCGCTTCCCAAACATCCACTCCGAGCCGCTCACACATCATCGCGATCTCGTTCACAAGCGCGATATTCGTGGCGCGAAAGGTGTTTTCAATCAGTTTCGTCATCTCGGCTACCCTGGGTGATGACACAGGTACAACGGAGTCGATCACTCGCCTATACAGTGCCTCCACCATCTGCAGACACGAAGGCGTTACCCCGCCGACCACCTTCGGCGTATTCCTCACGGTCCAGTCGTCCCGTCCCGGGTCGATGCGCTCCGGTGAGAACGCCACGAAGAAGTCTCTACCCACCTCCCAAGCATCTCCACCCGCATCTTGAAGTCTCGGGAGCAACACCTCTTCTGTCATCCCCGGATAGCCGGTGCTCTCAAGGATAATGAGCATACCCCGGTGGAATCCCTTCGCGATTCCGTCTGCGGCCGCTATCACGTAGGACAGGTCCGGGTCACCAGTTTTGCTCAGTGGCGTTGGCACGCATATGATCGCGATATCCGCGTTTTTCAGAGTTGCATAGTCCGTCGTGGCAGAGAACCTCAGAGCCGTCGGCTCGGAAGGATCTTTTGCAGCCAAGGTAAGGTCGGCGCCCTCTTCGAACGTGTCACGGGTCTGTTCCGGGGAATAATCGCCTCGGTTGACGGCTTCAACCCTATCCTGAGATGTGTCGATTCCGATGGTGCGAAACCCAGCCGCTTCCACGGCCGTTGCCAATGGCAGGCCCACATAGCCGAGTCCTATTATGGACACGACTGCCTCTTTGCTCTCTATTTTTGATAGAAGTTGATTCAAATACGTTGCACCCAAATGGATAGACCTAGGCACGTGGTACGAAAGCGACTTGTGCGACTGGAGTGTGTAGAAGAAAAGGACTGCTTCGCCAACCCGGCCAGCAGCCGAGCTTTCAAATGAGCCCTGAACTTGCGTCCTCGGAGCGGTGGCTACGACGATAGACACAAGCTATTTTTCAGTTCTACAGGGAGACGACTAGGTGAGGGCTATAGCCTCTGATCCGCGATTTCGGATCCACCTGCCCCTGCCTCTGGTTCGTCGCCGCCCACCATGGTTCGCATCGCCCCGAGAGTCCTCGGGCGCGATATGCAGGTCACTCCAAGGCACCTCTGCGGAAACGAGCTGTCCCATGAACTCCAACAGTACCCGCACCTTTGAGTCCGACGATGTCGGCTCTTCCGCGACCTGCGCGAGACTCTCAAATTGGCCGGATACAACCCTCACCTTCTGCCCGGGCTTGTATCTGATCCAGAGACCACCGTTATCGTTGATCGACTCGACTCGACGGGCCAACTCGTCAACGATGTCGTCCGCAATCGAGGACGCTACCCCATCGAAGCGGACCCAACCCAGCACACCCGGTAGCAGACCGATAGCCGGCCACTGCCCACGATCAACATCGCACCTCACAAACAAGTATCCGGAAAAAAGAGGAATTTCCT
>JASLXL010000183.1 GCA_030740335.1 SAR202 cluster bacterium
GCGCTCGCCACTCAGGTCGTTATGGCGGAGGCCTTCAGGATCGATGCTTCGCCGCTGCCTCCGGGCATCGGGGAAAAGGCGCTGGAGGGCACGGTAGTCTTCAAGTTCGTGTCGGTGGCCGCGGGCCTGTCGATTAAAGACGAGACCATCCCCGTCGTGTCTGTCACCCATTGGAACAGGAGAACAGGGGCGAATCCGGCAGGCGACATGAAGGGCGACGACCACGTAGCCAAGGGTGTCTTCCTGGCCGTTACATACAGCATCACCAACGAGGCCACCACCGCCCTCCGTCCTGACATCCACGTCGCCGGCGCCTTTTCTCTGGCCGACGACAAGGGGCGCATCTCCCCGGTCGCGATGTACAGCACCCACCACTTCCCCGTTTCGACAGCGTTTGCGGTACAGGACGACAAAGACGACCCCAGAGAGTACCTGCAGCCTGGCGATACGATCACGACGGTGATGGCCTTCGACGTGGCTGAGGATGCCGGCGAGGTCCGGCTGCGTTCCGAGGTGCTCGGCATCGAACTGCCGCTGGGTTCTTTGGCGTCGGCGCTCCCCTAGGGTCGGCCTCCCAGTTCCAGGCTGCGGTCACGGAGTGGCAGATCGACGCGCGCGCCGCCGCGGCGATGGGACTCACGTAGGGCGATGGCTATCTCCAGCGCTTCGCGCCCGTACTCTCCTGGTGCCACTGTCTCTCGGCCCGCCTCGATCCGCAGGATGAGCTTGCTTACAATAACAGGGGCCATGCGTACGATAACCTTGGTCAACACGGACGTGCAATCGAGGACTACGACGAGTCTATCCGCCTCGATCCAATGGACCACAAGATCTTCAACAACAGAGGCATTGCGTACTACAAACTCGGTCAGTACGAGCTGGCGATCCAGGACTACGACGACGCCATCCGCATCGACCATCAGGTGCGATCGGTCATAGGACTATTGAAAGAACAGGGAATTCTCGACAACACTGTCCTGATGTTCACCAGCGACCATGGGAACATGCTGGGCAATCACGGTCTCTACAACATCGGCCTTTTCTACGAGTCGTGCGCCAAGGTCCCGATGGTGCTCGTACCAACGCCCGCTCAGGTAGAACCTACGGGACCTGGAAGAGTGGACGACAGGCTGGTGGCCCACGCGGATATCATGCCAACCCTTCTAGATATGTGCGACATCCCCGTTCCTCCATCCGTCGAGGGCTTGTCGATGGTTGGAGACCGAACGCGAGATCACCTGTACGGCGAGTTCGGGGAAGACAGCACATCCAGCCGGATGATAGTCGACGGCCATCACAAGCTCATCTACTACCCGGTAGGGGACCGCTCCCAACTATTCGATCTTCGGACCGATCCTGACGAGATGCACGACGTCGCCTCCGAACCGACGTACTCGCAGGTCAAAGCCCACATGCTGGCGCTGCTCTTGGACAACCTGTATGGCACCGATCTGGAGTGGATCGAGAATGGCAAGCTAGTCGGGTTGCCGGACATGCAACGGACAGGGGCATACGACTACAGTCCAACCTTTGGCAACGCCAGAGGTTATCGCATCCGGTAGCTGCCGATACCCTCGGCCAGAGTCACCATGACCCTATAGTCACCCTAGTCCTCTAGCCTATACAGGCCGCAGAGGCATGCTCAAGCATGATGGCGTATAGAAGAGTCCTACGGGGGATCAGGTGCGACTGCGGGATAGGGAAATTAATCTGTCCTTACCTCACAATAGCCTTATAAGCCCCAATAGCATCCTCACTACCCACCTGCTAGCCCAGTAGCCCGAACTACAACCAGCCTCGCCTAAGCCCATCCCCTTCTCTCGCCACCCCTAGGCTATACTGCCCCCCGAGCCAGGGTTATGCTGGGTCGCGACACCTAACGGCTAGGAGTCCCATGGGGAATTAGGTACAACTGGGGGTAGGGAGATTAATCTCATACTCACAATTACGTGAGCAAAATCAGGGTGGATTCATGAGCACTTTCAATAAGAACAAACTACGCAGCTCTCGAGAATTATTACTAGACAAAGTGGAGCGTATCACAGAGATACCCTTGATGATTCTCTCCTTAACAATGATCCCATTGTTACTCGGGCCATTTCTTTGGGATATGCTGGAGCATGAAGAAAGACTTTTTTTCATAGCAGACATATTGATTTGG
>JASLXL010000184.1 GCA_030740335.1 SAR202 cluster bacterium
CTGCCAGAGCGCTACCCCCTCTCCGGCGAGTACTACAGGCAGCTGTTCACGGGAGGGCTCGGGTACGAATTGGTCAACGTCGAGACTTCCTATGCGAGCCTGGCGGGCGTGACTTTGACGGAGGACACGTTCGGAAGACCCGGGGTGCCGGTGCCGGAGTTGGTCAAGGCCAATGTGCCATTGGGGCTCCGGCTCGATCTCGGATTCGCCGACGAGAGTTTTACCGTATATGACCACCCAATGGGCTTGGTGTTCGCGAACGTAGACCACTTGTCGGAGGGCGGCCTGAAAGACGCGATCCGCAATGGGACGCTGCTGGGCGCAGCCGTGCTCTCGGAATCTGGTGGGGATATTGGCTTGATGCTGAGTCCGGAGGATGTAGTAGATCAGCGGGCGGGCGGGACTTGGTCTGAGATCATCAGCCCGGATGCATGGGGCAGCCGCTATCCGGTGCTATCTTGGCTGTTGCTCATAGAGGGCATCGGGCTGCTGGCGCTCCCGCTGTCCCTTGTGCTGTTGCGGCCGCTGGCCGATCGTGGCTATTTGTTCTCGAAATGTATAGGGCTCCTGGCCGTAGGACTCGGCTCGTGGCTACTGGCCAGCCTGCACTGGATGGCCTTCTCCCGGGAGTCGGTACTGGTGGCGATGGCGGCACTAGGCGTTGTTTCAGTGGGCGTGACCCTCCCGCGTCGTAAATCCCTGGCCCTGTTTTTCCATACACACTGGCGAGCCGTACTGGTCGGCGAGGTGCTGTTCTTGGTCGCATTCCTGGCTTTCGTCGCGGTACGGATGGCCAACCCTGACCTGTGGCATCCTCACCTGGGCGGCGAAAAGCCCATGGACCTCGCGTACCTGAACGCGGTGCTGAAGTCGACCTACATGCCACCATACGACCCGTGGTTCGGTGGTGGCTATATCAATTACTACTACTGGGGTCAGTTCCTGGTGGCAACGTTGATCAGGGTAACAGGCATCGATCCGGCCATCGCCTACAACCTGGCGGTGCCGATGTTCTTTGCCCTCACGGTCGCGGGTGCGTTCGCCATCGTCTACAACCTGGCCGAGGCCACGCTCAGGGGGCGCTCTGGACGGACAGGGAGAGAAGGGCCGCCGGCGATGGTGGCTGGCATAGCAGGCGCAGCATTCGTAACGGTGATAGGTAATCTGGACGGCGCGCTGCAGGTGGTTCAGGGTACAGTAAGGGTCTGGCTGTTGAACACGCCATTCGGCACGTTTGACTTCTGGCGCAGCACCCGCGTGATGCCGCCGGACCCGCCCGGACACGAGATCACCGAGTTCCCCTTCTTCACATTCCTTTTCGGGGACCTCCATGCCCATCTGATGGCCATACCATTCACGATATTGGCTCTGGGCCTGGCATTGGCGGTGGTCCTAGGGGCGTGGGGAACGAAGGGGGTGGCCACTCGCGCGGGATGGCGGCCTGGTGACGTGGCGAGGCTGATCGTGCTGGGCGTGGTCGTGGGTTCCCTGAGGCTCATCAACACCTGGGACTACCCGACGTACCTGTTGTTGGCGTCGTCGTCGGCCCTGTTGGCGGTGTACCTCAGGAACGGAGGGCTAAATGCCGCGGTGCTCATAGAGAGCGGCATGAAGTCGGCGCTGATCTTTGCTGCCGGGTACATTGCCTTCCTGCCATTTCATCTGAACTACGAGGCGTTCTTCTCCAGCGCGGAGAAGACGACGAACCAGACGGCGCTGTGGCAATTCCTGCTAATCCACGGTCTCTTCATGTTCGTTGTGGTCAGCTACTTCGCCATCGAGTCGAAGGGGACGCTTTTAGCGATGGGGCGGGGGCTGAGGAGCGCTGCGATGCGTGGAGCAGCGGCGGAGCCTATGGATGAGGACGACGGTTCGGTAACGGTCTCAAGTGGTCGCGCTACGGCGCTTACTGTGGTGGTGGCCGCCGCGGGGCTCCTGGGGATCATGGTGATCACGGGCTGGACGGGGAGCACGATACCCTTTGTTGTGCTGCTCATGGGCCTGGTGCTGGTCGGTGGGCTCAGGCGGCTCGGCTCTTTTTCCAGCGACGCCCCGGCGATGGGATTTGTGGTTCTGGTGATAGGCACTGCGTTGATGCTGGTCATCGGGCTGGACATTGTCCGTGTGCAGGGCGACATCGATCGGATGAACAGCGTGTTCAAGTTCTACGTACAGGTCTGGGTATTGCTCGCCGTGGCCTCGGCGTACCTGCTGTGGCGCCTCGCGAGCATGCGGAGGGCCACTGTGCCACTCTGGGGCAGGTGGACAAAGATATGGGTGGCGTCGGCGGTTGTGCTGGTGGTCAGCTCCGCAGTCTATCCGCTCCTGGGCACCCAAGCTCGGATCAAGATGCGTTTCGAGGCCCTGCCGGCCACTCTGGACGGGATGGCCTACATGCAGGACGCGGTGTACCACGACGTAAATGGGGAGATCGATCTGGCGGCCGACTACGAAGGTATCAGGTGGCTCCAAGACAACGTCGAGGGTTCGCCGATGATTCTGGAGGGATTGACCCCCAACTATCGCTGGGGTGGCCGGGTGTCGATCTACACGGGGCTACCAGCGATTGTTGGCTGGCAGTGGCACCAGGAGCAGCAGAGATGGGGGTATCGTGGCGCTGTTGGGGCTCGGGCCCGGGAGGTTGACGAGATATTTCGCACCACGAGTCCGGAGGTAGCTCTGTCGTTACTCGACAAGTATGCCGTGCGCTACCTGTACATTGGTCAGCTTGAACACCTCTACTACCCTACCGAAGGCCTTGAAAAGTTCGGGTCCGGCCTCGATGGCCGCCTTAAGATAGTTTGGCAGAACGATGAGGTGGCGATATATGAACTGAGGGAATCTGCGCTTGATTCTCCCCTTGCATGGCAATAGAATAGCCGCGATTGTCTCTGGAAGCCCCATTTTCAATACCTAGGAGAACGACGTGGCGCACTGCGGTTGTACGGCGGCTGAGGCTGCGGGAATCACCAAAGATCCCTGGCACACTCAGCCACATCCACAACCTGCAACGCTTGTGACTATTGACCAAGAACCCTTTGTCGGTGAGACGCCGATGGATGCGATCCAGAACTGGATCACCCCCAACGCCCTCTACTACGCCCGCAACCACTTCGAGACCCCTTCAGTCGATGTGAACCAGTGGACCCTTGGCGTGGACGGTCTGGTATCGAAGCCGCTGTCCCTGACCTACTCCGATATCCTCGAACTGCCACAGAGAACCCTTGTCGTGACTATGGAGTGCGCCGGCAACAATCGCACCGACCTGGACCCTCCCGTTAAGGGGAACCAGTTCGATGGCGGAGCCATCAGCACTGCGATATGGATAGGAGTATCGCTGCGGGATGTTCTTGAGCTCGCCGGCGTTGCCAAAGGCGCCGTCGAGGTATTGTTCGAGGGAGTGGACTCGGGACGTGGCGCACCGGATCAGCCGGTCGTTCCCTACCAGCGAAGCTTGCCGATGGAGACTGCGCTCCACCCGGACACAGTACTGGCATATTTGATGAATAGTGAGGAACTGCCGGCCGACCACGGTTACCCTATACGGTTGGTTGTCCCCGGATGGTACGGAATGGCCTCGGTGAAGTGGCTGAGCAAAATCATTGTGCTCGACCACTCATTCGTAGGCTTCTTCCAGACAGACCGGTACATCATGGAGAATAAGGACGGGGGGAGGGATCCTTTGAGGGAGATGGTGGTCAAATCCCTTATCAGCAGCCCAAGGCAGGGGCAGATCTTCGACGTTAGGCCGCACCAAATCACGGGACTGGCCTGGTCTGGTGAGGGCGCAGTCACGAAGGTAGAGATCAGCGACGATTTCGGCGAGAGCTGGCGTCCGGCGCGACTGGGCGGCCTCAATCACCAGTATGCCTGGCAGCAATGGGCTGCGACCTGGGAGCCGCAATCTCCCGGACACCACACGCTCATGGCCATGGCCACGGACGCCTCGGGCAGCATCCAGCCGATGGAGCCAAACTGGAACGAGTTGGGTTACGCAATCAACAGGGTGCAGTCCGTCTGCGTCAACGTCGAGTAGTGCTGCGCACGCTGGGCTTGGTGGGGCTACGTAGTGCGCACAGAGGTGACTGGGGGGCAAGCCGAATACGTGCCCACGCTTGATCGACCGCACTCTTGACAGCGCCATACCGTTCTGTCTCGGTTACATCATGAATCAGGACGAGGTCCTGCTGACCAGGAAGGCCTAAGATAGACCACACGAAGGCCAGTGATTGGCCTGGGTGGAAAGATTGAACCGGGAGAGGATCCGGTGTCGTCGGCTGTCCGGGAATCCAAGAAAGAGTCCGGTCTGGTTCAGGAAGATCCAATGCTCCGCGGGACCTTCGTCTGGATAGACGAGGTCAACTGTGGGATGCCCGCATCGTTGTTGGAGCCGAATACACGGGACGGCTGTCAGAGTCCGAAGCGGGCGAACTTCGGTGGCACCGCATCGAAAACCTGCTTGCGCTAGAGGGCCTCGCCAAACACCAGAGACTGTTTCTCAAGCGAATCTTGCGCGATAGCGACTATTTCTATTCTGGAGTGGCGGTCTATCAGAATGTAGAGATGGCCAACTACACAGGCAGCAACAGATTTCTCGCAAACCGTCAGTTGATCTCAGACTCGCCAGGCGGTCCATAACAAGCACAAGCCCCGGTCGGTTGGCGCGCCTCCGCCGACGCGTAATTGCGAGATAATTTGATTGACACGCTTGCACCGAGGGTATTAGAATTCGGCTGTCCGCTGCATGTGGCATCCGGCCCCGATGGTGCAGTGGAATGCGGCTCCTGCGGCCCCCAATATTCAAACTCTTCGGAGGTAGTGGATGGGTACCAAGGCCTACATTCTGATCGAGACTGCGGTGGGAAAATCCCGGGAGGTCTCCAGCGCGTTGCGTAATCTCAGCGGTGTTGAGACTGTGGACCCGGTTACGGGACCCTACGACATCATCGCCGTTGTGGCCGCGAACGATCTCAATGCCGTGGGGGACTTGGTCACCAGTCAGATCCATATCATTGATGGCATCGTGCGGACCGTGACCTGCTTGTCAGTGGGCGCAACCTAGACTCGCGGCTTCGCGACCCTGATTTTTTGACTTGCCACCGAGGCCGCCGTGGCTGCGTGTACGGCCAACATCCATTCGCCTTACGTGAAGGCCGCGTCAACCGTAGCTCTTCGGACGCCGCCCCCAGAGACCGATGAACCTCGAAACCGCGTTCTCCATCGATACCTCAAGCATCAAGTACGGCCCCGGCGTGACTCGCGAGGCCGGCTACGAGATGCGACGGTTGGGCGCGGCGAGGGTTATGGTGGTGACCGACCCGGGCCTGTCCGACTCGGGCGCTGTCGGCGTGGTGCTGCAAGCGCTCCGCGCGGCGGGCATCGACACGGTTCTGTACGACCGCGTGAGGGTCGAGCCAACCGACGTGTCGTTCCAAGAAGCGGCGGCTTTTGCTACGGATGGTGGCTTCGACGGTTTCGTGGCTGTTGGCGGCGGCTCCTCGATGGACACCGCCAAGGCGGCGAATCTGTATTCGACACACCCGGCGGATTTCCTCACCTACGTCAACGCACCCATCGGGGATGGCGCCCAGGTGCCCGGTCCGCTGAGGCCGCTGATAGCTGTGCCGACCACGTCGGGCACCGGTAGCGAGACAACCGGGACCGCGGTATTCGACCTGCTCGTCATGAAGACCAAGACGGCCATCGCCCATCGTGCCCTGAGGCCGGCCATGGGCCTAGTAGATCCTGACAATACGCAAGCGCAGCCGAAGATGGTGACGGCGTGCTCCGGACTAGACGTGCTGTGCCACGGCCTGGAGTCTTACACGGCGCTTCCATTCCACATGCGGTCCGCGCCAGATGGTCCGGGTGCACGGCCCACCTACCAAGGATCCAACCCAATCAGCGATGTGTGGGCTACGAGGGCCATAGAGATGGTGGCCACAAGCCTGGCGCGAGCGGTCCACGACCCGGATGATGCCGATGCGAGGGCCCAGATGTTGCTCGCCGCGACCTTCGCCGGAGTCGGCTTCGGCAACGCGGGGGTGCACCTGCCTCACGGGATGTCATATCCGGTCTCAGGCATGGTCTCCGACTACGTCCCGGCGGACTATCCAAGCGGGAGCGCTATCGTGCCCCACGGCATGTCGGTGGCCCTCAATGCCCCGGCGGTGTTTCGTTTCACGGCTCCGGCCGATCCCGAACGGCACCTCGAAGCAGCAAGGCTTCTCGGGGCCGACGTGACTGACGCGGGTCCGGAGGATGCGGGGGACGTATTGGCTGACGCTATCGTTCGCCTGCTGCTTGCGATCGACATGCCCAACGGTCTGGCGGCCGTCGGCTACACTCCTGACGATGTCGGCCGGCTTGCGGCTGGCACTCTGCCCCAGCATCGTGTTACAAAGCTATCGCCGCGACCTGCCGAGGAGTCCGATTTGCAGAGGTTGTTCTTGGACTCGATGACACTCTGGTAAACAAGGACGCTTCATAATGCCGCTCCAGGACGCCAGGAAGCTCTACGACGAATCGCTGGTCATCGACGGGCTAAACGTCTCCAATTGGGATAGCCCTGCTGTTTACGATAGTCTGAGTCTGGGCGGAGTGACCGCTATCAATGCGACTATCGCCACCTGGGAAGGGTTTGCAGAGACGCTGGACAATATTTCGGCCTGGTCATTGCGGTTCAAGGAGCGCAGCGACTCGATAACCCTCGTCGAGACGGTGGACGACATCCTCGAGGCGAAACGCAACGGCAGGACGGGCATCATCCTGGGCTGGCAGAACGCCACCCCCATCGAGAACGACCTTGACCGCCTGGGATTGTTCCACCGGCTGGGTGTCCGGATCGTGCAGGTTACGTACCACGAGAGGAATCTGCTCGGGAACGGCTGCTACGAACGCAGGGACGACGGTCTTAGCCACTTTGGTGCGGACACCGTGGCCGAGATGAACCGGCTGGGGATCCTGGTCGATCTTTCCCACGTGGGTGAGAAGACTACCCTGGATGCGATCGAGACTTCGCGGAAACCCGTCGCCTTTACCCACGCAAATGCCCGCTCGTACCATGATGTCGTCCGGAACAAGACCGACGAGGCGCTTAGAGCCCTCGCGGATCGCGGTGGGGTCGTCGGCGTGACGTGCATCGTGACGTTTCTACGTACCGGCTACGAGTCGACGGTGGATGACTACGCAGAAGCGATTGACGACATGGTGGGCCGTGTGGGCATCGACCACGTTGGCATCGGCACCGACTACACACAGGACCAGCCTGAGTCGTTCTGGCGCTACATCGGCTCGCAGCAAGGCACGAAGTATCCGTCAACTTTCGACGATGGGACGGCGCGCTACCAGGACCGTCAGCTGTACCCGCAGGGTCTCGAGATGCCGGACAAGCTACCCAACCTTACCGATGCCCTGGTGAGGCGGGGGCGCGGGAGCGCTGAGATCGAGAAGATATTAGGCGGCAACTGGCTACGTCTCCTCCGCGATGTTTGGGTGTAGCTACGGAAGACGGTTAGGAGAAGCGCTCCATGAAAATCACCGATGTAAAGGCTTTAGTCACCCGAGGCGCGGTGCGGAATCTGTGTGTCGTAAAGGTGGAGACCGACGCCGGTTACCACGGTTGGGGTGAGTCCGGGCTCATAGGCCGGGAGTTGGCGGTGAAGGGCGCCGTCGAGCACTTCACCGAGTTTTTGGTGGGCAAGGATGCCAGGCGGATTGGGGCGCTGTGGCAGGAGATGTACCGCGGCCAGTACTTCGAAGGTGGCCGGGTGTTGACAGCGGCCATATCCGCTATCGATATCGCCCTGTACGATGTGGTGGCGAAGAGTCTAGGCGTGCCCGTGTACCAGCTGCTGGGAGGCGCTCATCGCGACCGCGTACCCTGCTTTACGACTTCACATGCGCCAATGGGGCCGCAAGCGGTGGAGGACGCACGGCGCATGGTCAACGACGGCTGGCCATCAATCAGGTTTACTTTTGGCGAGCCCGATGTGGACGGCGACCCGACGCTGTTCGAACCACGGGAGTCCATTGCGCTGACCTCTGAGTGGATGATCCGGGTCCGCGAGGCCGTGGGTCCAGCGCCGGTGCTGGGCATGGAGTATCATCACCGGCTCTCTGTGGCCGAGGCGGCGTCCTTTTGCAATCGAATGCCTTCCGGGACACTGGACTTTCTTGAGGAGCCGATTCGCGATGAAACGCCTGAGGCCTACGAGACGTTGCGCCGGATGACCAACGTGCCGTTTGCCATCGGCGAGGAGTTCGCCAGCAAGTGGCAATTCCTACCGTACATCGAGCGAGGGATCGCCAACTTTGCGCGAATTGATCTATGCAACGTGGGCGGATTCACGGAGGCGATGAAGGTGGCCGGCTGGTGCGAGGCGCACTATATAGACATGATGCCCCACAACCCGCTGGGTCCTATCAGTACCGCTGCGAACCTGCACTTCGCCGCCGCTGTGCCTAACTATGCGTGGCTGGAGGAGCGCACCGGCGACCTCGTCTTCGGCCCCGAATACTTCCCGGTGCAGCCGAAGATCGACGGAGTTACCTTCCCCGTTCCGGAGGGTCCCGGTTTGGGCGTCGAATTCAACGAGGGAGTAGTGGAGGAGCACCCCTTCGAGTTCTGGGAGGCGGGGCACCTACACCGGCGCGACGGCTCGTACACCAACTACTGATGGCAAGTAGTATTGCCAGGGCAGGATCATGTTCCAGACCTGCGGAAGTTGGGCCTTGACCCGGCGGCGGTTCGACTGCTGCGGTCAACGCGAGGGTATCAGGCGCTCGCTCGCCATCTTGTGACCGGGGAGGTTGATGTGGCGGACATTCCGGTAGGGACGAGCGGGCATAGCGCCACTGAGGTGGCACGGGCGGCCGCATTGAAGGCTGGCGAGATCTTGATGGACAGGCTCCACAAGGTGAAAGAAGTCTCCTTCAAGGGCCGAGGCAACATTGTCACCGACGTGGACATGGAGGTCGAGCGCGAGATCTTTGCCATCCTCGGGGCCGAGTTCCCGGAGGCCGCGCTATTGGGCGAGGAGTCGGCGCGGGTGCGGGCGGACGAGGGACTGGTGTGGATTGTAGATCCCCTTGACGGGACTCGGAACTATGCCTCGGGAATACCGATCTTCTCGACAGTGGTTGGCCTGGCGCTCGACGGCGAGGTTCTTGTGGGGGTCAACTATGATCCTGCGCGTAAAGACATGTTCGTGGCAGAGAGGGGCGCGGGTGCGTTCCTGAACGGTGAGCGGATCCACGTCTCGGATACCGACGCAATTGAGGACGGCATCCTTGGCATGGACATGAGCTACAACAATGAGGGCGCGGCCAACGGACTGGACGTGATACGCGACATCTGGCCGGACATGCAGACAGCACGGATTATCGGCTCCGCCGCGATGGGCATATCCTACGCCGCCGCCGGGCTGACTGACCTTTATTTCCATCACCAATTGGAGCCATGGGACCAGGTGGCGGGGCTGCTTCTAGTGGAGGAGGCCGGGGGAGTCATCACCGATCGTACAGGCAAGCGTGCCGGCCTCTACAGCGACGGACTGGTGGCATCGAACGCAGGGTTGCACATCGAGTTCATGCGGCGCACCGACGGAATGGCATGGCGGCGGCCAACCAACGAGTTGGTGTAGATCCGCCGAAAATCAGCGTGCGGCCTCCGGCTGCTCGGTCAGTGTTACCTCAATTGTGAGCCTGCGGAGTTCGCGATAGAAGGTGACTCCGACCGTCTCGCCAGGAAGGTGGGCGATCAGAAATTTCGAGAGATGCCCGGTGTTCACGACGGGCTGGCCCCCCATTTCGACGATCACGTCTCTACTTTGCAGGCCAGCTTGCTGGGCAGGGTAGCCTCGGGCCACCGAAGTGACCACGATACCCTCCAAGACATCCTCTGGAAGACGAAGACCAGCCTGGCTGACGACCGCCGGGGTCAGGTCCACGGGCGAAAATCCCATGAAGCCTCGCTCCACGTAGCCCCGGCTCATTATCTGTTCGGCCACCGCCCTGGCGTCGTCGATATTGATGGCGAAGCCGATGCCCTGGCCGCCTAGAAGGATTGCCGTATTGATGCCGACCACCTCGCCGCGAGTGTTTACTAGCGGCCCCCCGCTGTTGCCAGGATTGATGGAGGCATCGGTCTGGATCAGGTCGACGATCGTTGTCTGCGGACCGGTGGCTAGCGAACGGCCTACCGCGCTCACGACCCCCTTACTCACGGTCGGCCCTCCACGCAGACCCAGGGCGTGGCCGATCGCGATCACATCCTCACCGACGTCCATTTCCGCAGCAATGCCAAGTCTGGCCGGGATCAGGCCGGTAGCGACGATCTCGATCACGGCGGTATCGGTCCTCGGGTCTCGTCCGATCAACTCCGCCGAAAAGCGCTGGCCGTTGCTGAGCGTCACGATTATGTGCTGGGCGTCCTGGATGACGTGGTTGTTAGTGAGGATATGACCCGCTTTATCGAGAATTACACCCGTACCCACGCCATCTGGTACCGGCTGATTGAACGTACCCATGCTCGCGTCCGGGGTCGTGGCGATGTGGACCACAGAGGGTCGTAGCAGCTTCACGACGTCGACCGTCGATAATGCCTCCGCGGCGGCTGGTTCGAACGCGACATCGGCGCGCGGGATGTTTCCGTTCGCGGCCTTCTCGGGCACGGAGGTCGGGGCCGGCGCTAACAGTGCGGTAGCAATAGGTGTGGAGGTCGCTTCGACGCTGGCTGTCGGCATTGTTTCGCTGATCGAATCGACAGCTGCGGTCGCCGCCACGGGTGTTTTGCCTGGAGTCGCTATTTGCTCTGGGGAGATTAACCGTGGTGCCGCCGGCACGGGGGTCTCCGAAGCCGTCGAGGCATTGCCAGGCGAGCCTAATGATAAGCCCTGCGAACAGGCTGCCAGGATGAAAGCCCCGACGAGCGAGACTGCAAATATCAGGTTTCGTAGACTAGGCAATGCGGGGCCCCTGGGAGCACGGTCACGCGTGCAGGCGTTCCTTAGTAGGATCGCCGATTTCGCACGGCGGCGCCCTCCTGCCCTCTGCACACATGATGCAGGGGGCACAGCAAGTGTTTCACACAGTGAAACGTATGGGACGATGGAAGAGTTGGTTCAAGGCGCAAAGCACTAGAGCCGATTCGCGGGCGAGGTGCTCCGCGAAATGGTGGAGACTGGTTGGGCGATGGGCTGTTTGCAACTCGTCTGAGCAGGCTACAGCCGTTGGACAGGACTAGCGGTTGCGGCGTCGGCGCAGTCGCCGAAGGCTGCGAGCCTTGTCTAGCCGCTCCTGCTCGCCCTTCGAGCGGAAGAAACGCCGATTCCTGAGATCTCTCAGAATACCGGAGCGCTGCATCTGTGTCTGGAACCGCTTCAGAAGCTGTTCCGGATCCTCGCCATCACGAAGTGTCACGAAAGACAAGCTACCTACCCTCCTCAAGTTGCGGCGACCGACTACAGAGCCTGCGGTCCACCGACGAAAGCCTATTATAGCCGTAAAAGCCCGATCGTGCCACCGTTCACGAGGCCCGTACAGTTGTTGTGTCGTAGACGAGCCGGATAGCACCGTTGTCGCACTATACGGAATGATGATGCGCATTGGACCCCGATACGGCTCGCTGAAGAGGGAAATCTCTTCGCAGAGGGATTCGGGCATGATCGTGAGGGTGAGCGTCGGATGGTCATCCCACAGCCACTTTCCCCACGCCAGTAGTTGCTGATAGTTCTTCCGGCCCATCACCAGAGCGCCAATCCGTTCTGCCCATTCACCGAAGTCAAAATCGGCTAGGGGATACTTCTCCAAGAAGTCGACGGCGCCGTCGAGCCGCGTGACATAGCCGTCGAAAAAAACCGCCAAGCTGGCGACCTCGCCGGTGTTTCGTTTGATCTCCGGTTGCGGTTGCTTGTTCATCGGTAGCCGATATTGGTCATGATGGCCGTGATGAGACCGAATAACCGGCCGGTAGCACAACCGTGCTATTATATCAATGAAATGTTCCCGGTGGTAGAATGAACTTCGCCCATTTGGGCTTCCTCAACCCCAGGGAAACCCCTTCGGAGGGTCGCCTTTGCCGCTGGAAAATATCGTCGTCCAGGGCGCCCGCGAGCACAACCTCAAGGGCATTGACGTAACCATACCCCGCAATAAGTTGGTCGTGATGACCGGTGTGTCGGGGTCGGGGAAGAGTTCGCTTGCATTTGACACGGTGTACGCCGAGGGCCAGCGGCGCTACGTCGAGTCCCTCTCCGCTTACGCAAGGCAGTTCCTGGGTCGCATCGACAAGCCTGACGTCGACTACATAGGCGGTCTGTCCCCGGCCATCTCCATCGACCAGAAGGGCGTTTCCCGGAACCCACGCTCCACGGTGGGGACTGTCACCGAGGTGTACGACTATCTGCGCTTGCTGTTCGCCAGGGTGGGCAGGCCGCACTGTTACAAGTGTGGCCGCCTCGTGGAGATGCAGACGGTGCAGCAGATTGTGGACGCCATCCTGGCGATACCGGAAGGGTCTCGAATCCAAATCCTGGCGCCGATGGTGAGGCGCAAGAAGGGCGAGCACAAAGACGTGTTCGAAGAGGCTCGTGGTGCTGGGTACGTCCGTGTCCGTGTAAATGGCGATGTACACGACTTGTCCGAGACCTTCGACCTGGACCGCAAGAAGTGGCATACCATCGAGGTCGTAGTCGACCGCCTCGTGATCGGCGCAAGCGCGGATCCCAGTCGGTTGGCCGACTCGGTGGAAAGCGCACTCAAGATGGCGAATGGCACTGTGCTTGTGGCGGACACCGCCGGTGAAGAGCGAATCTTCTCGGAGCAATTTGCATGCGTTCACTGCAACATCAGCCTGGGTGAGTTAGAGCCGCGGACCTTCAGTTTCAACAGCCCCCACGGGGCTTGTTCAACCTGTACAGGTCTTGGCTATAAGCTAGAGGTGGACCCGGACCTCGTCATTCCTGACAAGAGCCTGTCGCTGGACGAAGGGGCGGTTCAGCCCTGGTCCAGAGCGGGGTCATCCAGCCCGTGGCTCGCGAGCCTGCTGAAATCGCTGGCCCGCACCTACAAGTTCTCCACCAAGGTACCAGTAGAGGAGCTGTCCCAGAGCAACCTCAATCTCATCTTGTCCGGCGCAAAGGGGAAGACCATCCGCATGAGTCATCAGACTCAGCGTGGGCGCGACTTCGAGTGGGACACGAAGTTCGAGGGCGTGATCAACAATCTGGAGCGCCGGTACCGGGAGACCGAATCCGAGCATATTAGGACGGAGATCGAGCGATATATGGCGTCGCGGCCGTGTCAAGCATGTGGCGGTGAGCGGCTCAAACCCGAGGTACTGGCGGTAACGGTCGGCGGGCTGAACATTACACAGGTGACCGACAGGTCAATCAGCCATGCGCAAGAGTGGTTCGCCGCCATCGCCGGAGAAGGGGGCGGGCACCAGACCAATGGTGTGGCCCCGAGCGAAAACGGCGCCGGTCCGATTCCTGGCGCTGACGATGTGTTGACGTCCAGGGAGTTGGCCATAGCGTCGCAGATACTCAAGGAGATCCAGGCGAGGCTCCTGTTCCTGGTCGACATCGGCCTCGATTACCTGACGCTTCAGCGCACGGCGTCAACGCTCAGCGGTGGTGAGGCGCAGCGAATTCGTCTCGCGACCCAGATTGGCTCGGGCCTGATGGGCGTGCTGTATGTCTGCGACGAACCCTCTGTTGGACTACACCCAGTGGACGACTCACGCCTCATTGAGACCTTGCAGCGGCTCCGTGATATCGGCAACAGCGTGCTCGTTGTCGAGCACGACGAGGCCATCATGCGGGCGGCAGACCACATCATCGATATTGGGCCCGGCGCTGGAGAGCACGGCGGCCACGTGGTCGCGTCCGGCACGATCGACGAGATTATCGCGACCGAGGAGTCCATCACTGGGCAGTATCTGGGTCAGACCAGGGTGATCCCACTTCCGGACGTGATGCGACCCGGCAACGGTCTCTCCGTCACGATAGCAGGCGCACGGGCAAACAACCTCAAGGGCATCGACGTGACGATCCCTCTGGGTAAGCTCGTGTGTATCACGGGCGTGTCCGGGTCCGGCAAGAGCACCCTAATCTACGAGGTTCTGTTCAAAAAGCTGGCCCAGGACTTCTATCGGGCCAAGGACAGGCCAGGGGACCACGACTCCATCGTGGGCACGGAGGCTGTCGATAAAGTCGTTAATATCGACCAGTCAGCGATAGGCCGGACCCCTCGCAGCAATCCAGCCACCTACGTCGGCGTATTCACCCCGATTCGAGAGCTGTTCGCCACCGTGCCCGAAGCGAAGGTGCGCGGGTACAAGCCGGGGCGATTCTCGTTCAACGTGAAGGGTGGCAGGTGCGAAGTTTGCTCGGGTGATGGTTATACGAGTATTGAAATGCACTTCCTCCCCGACGTGACGGTGCCTTGTGACGTATGCGGAGGCCAGCGATACAACCGGGAGGCGCTGGAGATTCGCTTCAAGGGGAAGAACATCGCCGAGGTGCTCGACATGACCGTCACCGAGGCGCTGGAGCACTTCTCGAATATACCTCGGATTAAGAACAGGCTGCAGACGATGCACGACGTAGGGCTTGGCTATATACGACTCGGGCAGCCTGCAACGCACCTGAGTGGTGGCGAGGCTCAGAGGGTGAAGCTGTCGACGGAGCTGTCGAAGCGGGCTACGGGCAGCACGCTGTACATCCTGGACGAGCCGACGACGGGCCTGTCATTCGAGGACTGCGCCCACCTTCTACGGGTGCTGCACCGGCTCGTGGATGCTGGTAATACCGTCGTACTGATCGAGCACCACATGGACCTGATCAAGAACGCTGACTGGATCGTCGATCTGGGTCCAGGCGCAGGGGACGGTGGTGGTAGTGTAATCGCCGAAGGCACGCCACAGCAGATCACCGAGGCCACCAACTCCCACACTGGCCGCTATCTCAAGGCCCATCTGCTCCACCGGGAAGTAGCCCCCGTGACGGACTAGGTTCCGGTCCCTTCGCCCCCCTTTGGGGGAGATGGCTAGGATGAGAGGGCCGTCTGCCTACTGCGACGGCCCTCTACGAAGCCGATTCACCCTCACCTCAATCCCCTCCCATCAAGGGAGAGGGGGTCTGAAAGCAAAGGATGCGACGAAATGAGTACCGCAACCGCAGTTGCTATCGAAGATGTCCGTGCCGCCGCCGGACGTATCTCGGATGTCGCTGTTCGGACGCCGTTGGTGCGCCTCAACGTCGACGACGGCCCTGCCGAGATCTACCTGAAACTGGAGAACCTCCAGCCAAGCGGTGCTTTCAAGCTCAGGGGCGCGGTCAATGCCGTCCGGCTCGCCGACCCAGCGGCCCTGAAGCAGGGCATCTGGACGGCCAGTTCCGGCAACATGGCGTTGTCCGTGGCATGGGTGGCGCGGCGCTTCGGGCTGGCCTGTACGGCGGTGGTCTCGGACAACTCGCCGGAGGCGAAGCTGAGCGTTATCGAGAGCCTGGGTGCGAGCATCATCAAGGTCCCCTGGAAAGAGATTTTACAGATATGCCGCGTCGACGGACGCGACGGCATGCAGGGCCTGTTCCTGCATCCCTTCAGCGATGCTGATGTCATGGCCGGCAACGCCACTGTTGGGCTGGAGATAGTGGAGGACCTGCCCGACGTAGACACGGTTCTGGTGCCCTACGGCGGTGGCGGGTTCGCAGCCAGCGTTGCATCGTCGGTCAAGGCACTGCGACCCCAGGCGAGGGTACTGGCGGCAGAGGTCGAGTCTGGGGCAGCCCTGGCCGGAGCGATTGCAGCTGGAGGGCCGGTCGAGGTGGAGCAACCGCCGTCATTCGTGAGCGGCATCGGCTCACCCATGGTCTTTGAGCACATGTGGCCCCTGGTGAGCGAGCTGCTGGACGGCTCGGTCGTTTCGTCCATTGAGGAGACGGCCTCTGCTGTAAAGCTTGTCGCAGAACGAGCACATACCATCGCGGAGGGCGCCGGAGCGTCGTCGGTGGCCGGTGCGTTGTCAGGCAAAGTTGGGGGTGGCAAGATCGCTTGCGTTGTGTCGGGTGGGAACATCGATCTGTCGAAGTTGGCGAAAATACTCCAGGGCCAGGTGCCGTAGCAATGGTAGAGCACGCAATCCCTACTATCGAAGAAGTTCGGGCGGCGCAGGAGCGGATTGCAGGCGAAGTGCTGCGCACGCCACTGGTTCGCCTCAACGTCGACGACGCTCCCGCTGAGGTCTATCTGAAGCTGGAGAATCTCCAGCCCGTGGGTTCGTTCAAGCTGCGGGGTGCCACCAGCGCGGTCAGGCTGATCCCGGAGGCGGAGATGGAGCGGGGCGTGTGGACTGTGAGCGCCGGTAACATGGCCCAGGGCCTATCCTGGGCGGCCCGTCGCCTCGGGGTAAACTGCACCGCCGTGGTCCCTGAAAATGCCCCGGAGGCCAAGCTGGCCAACATCCGGCGTCTGGGGGGCTCCTTCGTCAAGGCGAGCTTCGAGGAGTTCACCGCGATATGGGGTACCCGAGAAAAAGACGGCGTCGAAGGCCGATTGGTCCACCCCTTCAGCGACCCGGCGGTGCTGGCAGGTAACGGCACCGTTGCCCTAGAGATACTCGAGGATCTACCCGATGTCGACACCATCGTCGTTGCATGGGGCGGTGGAGGTCTATGCACTGGCATCGCGGCTGCCATAAAGGCGGTGAGGCCACAAGTCAAGGTGTATGCCTGCGAGGCGGAGACGTCTTCACCGCTGGCTTCTGCTCTTGAGGCCGGCGGGCCTATACGGGTCGACTACTCGCTCAGCTTCGTGGACGGCATAGGCTCGCCCATCGTGCAGCCGGAAATGTACGCCCTTGCGACGCAACTCATCGACGGATCGCTACTAGCCTCTCTCGAAGAGACGGCATCAGCGGTGAAGATAATGGTCGAGCGTAACCAGGTCATCGCCGAGGGTGCAGGAGCCGTATCGGCTGCGGCGGCGCTGGCTGGCCGAGCGGGTGGGGGTAAGGTGGCATGCATCGTCTCGGGCGGAAACATAGACCCCGCCAAACTCGTCACTGTATTAGAGGGCGGTGTGCCACCGGCGGGGTAGCAGACTCTCAGTCAGTCAGGCCCCAGCCCCGCCCCCTAAGCGCGCGCAGCATCCCATTCGTCGCGGAGTACGCCGTATAGTACACATCGTCGATGCGTTCCTCCTGCCTCTCGATGTGGCTGTGGAGTATTCCTTCGCAAGTCATGCCCTGCTTTTCCACGATCTTCAGGGACCGTGAGTTACGGGGAGTTACGGGCGCTTACCCATGCGTAAACCTTAGCCAGCTGTCGCTCTCCAAAACACCAGCCCAAGAGCCTGCGCGTCGCTTCCGGCATGAGACCTTTGTCCCAGTGGGCAGGGTCTATGCCGTATTTCAGTTCCGCGACTTCATGGTTAATGTTGATATACAGATCGATGACCCCGATGACTCTTTCGCCGAGGACCATCATCCACGCGGGATCGGTTTCCCAGGAAACGAGGACACAACCAGCGACAAACTCATCAGCATTTTGGAGGGTGTATGGCTGCGGAACCGAAAGAAACTTGGCTCACTCGGGGCCAACCGTGTAGCGGGCAATGTCGTCTGTGTCCGTCAACGATAACGGCCTGAGTGGCAGCCGTTCGGTTGACAATTCAACCGGGTCGTTCTCAACCTGGAAACATGTTCCGGTTGGGCATCAGACACCGTTACGTCCGTCAGGCCCAACCGCCCTTGGGGGCCAAGGAGCTAGCGAGGTGGCGGGCAGCAGCGGGGTTATCCGCGAAAATCGACATGACACATTCGGTTAATTCGGAGCCACCTTTCAGGGAAAGGCCGACAATTGGCTCTGAAGCAGCACCGGCCTACTCCCCCCTTCTCTCAACCTTCTCTCAAATCGGCAGTCTCCGACAAGAGCTCCAGATAGGCTCATAATTGCTTGACATTGAAGATATAATGGTTTTAAATAACGAACGCTTAGGGGGGTTGGTCATCAAACCCACCTATGGCCGCGCTCTAGAGGCACGCCTCTGCGAAGCGGCGGAGCGTTTTAGAGTCGCGAAATAGCATCTGGGCCGACAGCTGGTCGGGTGCCCTCTCTCAGCAAGGGGAATAGCTGTAACCGAAACCATAATATCCACATAACATGCGGGACCGCTGCTTCTCCATTGAAATGGCAGCAGCTCATTAGCGACCGTTGGGGCTACGGTTGCTGATGCGTTTTCGCTTTTCGCCCCTTCCAGCCCGCCTAAACACCGAGGCAACCCTTTTGGTCGGCGAGTTATCACGCAGGGAGTTGTTATGAATAGAACCTCGATAGCCTACTCAGGGATTTTGCTTCTGGCCCTTATCCTGACCTCTGTTGTTCTGAATCAGGATGTAGCCCGGGGCCTTACGTCCAATTCCCATGTGGATTTAGCCACGTCAGGCTCTACCCATCTATTGGGCCAAGAGGTGCTATTCACTGGTGAGCTCACCTTTGCGGCCGACGAGACTGCCTCGATTGGGCGGTTAAGGCTGGTGAATGACTCCGGCCCCCAGGCTCTTGATGTGGACCTGCCCATCGTAGACACCGGAGGAGAGTTCATTGACCTGTCGAGCGCGGTAGCAGGTAGCCTCAGAGTAAAAGTCACTTTCACTGACGTCACGGCGTCCGGAGCTGGCACTCTGCCAGGATCACTCCCCGGGTCCACTCTGCCGAGTACCGGTGACTTCAAGGGCGGTTCGTCAGGCGGCACAATTGAAATCGTGGCCGGCTGGACTCCCCCGGTATTTCTGGACCCGGTGCCGAACCTGACGCTGATACCAAGTACGGATGATTATTTTGCTCTGCCAGTTATAACGCCCCCCACAGATGTTTCGGGCACAAAGTTTCCGGAGACTGAGTACGTGTGGGCCGGGGGCGACGTGCCAATAGCAGGCGTAACCTCGGGTACTGCGCTTCCCGACTCCACCTCAACGACTGCCGTACCACAGATAACCCTTTCAACCAACGCCCCTGACTCGCTTCCGGCCATCCCTGATACCACTGGCTATATGGGCACCGCTGCTACGAGCAGTGCGGGCTTCTCCATACCGACGTTGACAGCGGAGACCTCTACGGCTGAGAGTTTCCCTTCAGCGACGGACTCTTTTGTAATTCCTTCCCCAACAATCGCAACTTCCAGCATCACTGGCTTCGGTTCCGGTGCGGACTATGTCTTCACGGTGCCTGACGCGGATGGAGCCACCACGACCGCACAGATAGTCAAAGGCATGACCCACGATGGCACGGATTTCTGGTTCATCCTTGCCGGCGCTAACAACGACACGATCGTCAAGGTTGACGGTACTACTGGGGCGACTACCGCGTCGACGACCGCGCCGAGTGCCTCCTTCGATGGTATCGCGGCCATAGGCTCAACCCTATATGTTGTGGAGAATGAGCACAGGTGCTCGGGGGCGATCGAGACGGGCAATGATTGCAAGCAATCCAGGATCTTCAAGATCGCCGATTCGAGTAGCCTGCCGACCAGTTCATCCGAATCAAGCTGGGCCGCCGGCAGTAGCGATCCTGTTACAGCTATACTCCACGCCGGCGAACAACACCACCAATTCGCAGGTTTGGGTGCAGGGGGGGCCGGAGACCTATGGACCGTTGACCAAGATGGCCAGGAGTTCTACAACCTGTACGCGTCGGGCATAGAAAAGGACTCCAACCAGGGTGAATGGACACAGGCAAACGCCATAGCGTTTTCCTCTAATCTGGTCTACACGGCGAAGGGGTCGGTTATTACCCAGTGGACCGATGCGGGTTCAAAGATTCAAGATGTTACTGCGACCAAAGCTACTGATGACAGCACACTGGCCGGTATCAAAGCGTTGGCATTCGATGGCAACACCATGTACTTCGTCAGCAATGACGACGGTAAACTTTATGCAACGTTTGTTGGGTCGTCGGTAACTTCTCCTATCGCGTCCAAGGGTATCTCTTTCTCTACGATCTCGACCGAGTCAGCGCTGTGGATACTCGTAGAGGGTACGCCCAAAGACTACGTGTTGAAGGTGAATCCGACCACGGGCGCATTGATCACTAACTTCTCGTCCGATGGGTGGGCTCAGGCGCCCAGCGCAGATACGGAAGGCATTGAGTACTTCGGCGGCTTTGTATACATCATTGCTAACGAAGGCACTGGTTGTTGCGACAAGCAACGTCAGCTGTACAAGATCAATGCTACGACTGGAAATACCGAGTCTGGCTACCCAAAGAATCTGAGTGACAACGGTGTCAACGACGACCTAGGCGACATAACCAACGATGGCACTAACCTGGTCGCTTGGACGAAATCGAACTGGAACGACGTCTACACTTTCGACATCGCCGCTTCCGAGAGCAATCAAAGTTGGGTTAACGGCGTGAGTTGGAACGGCGCCAAGGCGCTTGCGTATCACCCGACTCAAAAGGCTTACTACGCCGCCAGCGGCAACGAGGTGTCTCAACTCGGCACGTCCTTTGATCAGATCTCATCCTTCACGCTTGCCGTTGAATCTGGTGGGACTGCCATTAGTAGTGTGCAGGGTATGACGTTCTCGGACGCGGCTCCGTACAACGACCTTTGGGCCGTTGCCGGGACCCGGGTCTACCACTCCTTCATTTCGGCGACTGTCACAAATCAACCCGTGGCAATGGCATATAGTTCCGACGCTATTACCAGCCTCGGGAGCACTGAGTCTCTATGGGTGATTGTGGATGCAGAGCCGTTCGACCAGATCTTGAGGGTCAACACCGAAGATGGAGCACTCAACACGACGTTCGACACTGACGGGGTCGCGGACGCTCCAAGCGGGAGCATTGAAGGAGCGGTGTTCATCACAGAGGGGAACGATAACTTCCTGTACATGATCGCCAACGATCCTGGCTCTGACAATTGGAATAAGACAAAGAACCTCTATAAGTACAACGTTAAAACTAACGCGCTTGCGACCGGATATCCGAAAGACCTGAGTAATGCGCAGGTTCATGATGATGTTGGCGGATTGGCCTACGACGGGACCGACCTGATAGTCACCGCCAAGCAAATGAGCAACGTCTGGAAGGTTTCAACCACCGGTCAATCTGTGGCTCAAGGGTGGCCTTGCTGCGCAGCGGTATTCGGTATCACGGGGCTGGCGTACCACTCTACCCGTGGCGTTCTCTATGGCGCCAACTCCACTACCTTGGTTGGGTTGTCTACTGATCTGAATAATTACGACAGCGAACAAACCATAACGGCGAACGGTTCCTCTATGTCTGGATCCGTCGGGGCTATGACCTTCGGTAGTGATGTGCTGTACGTTGGGCGTACCGAGAGCAGTGTAGGCTACATCACAGCATCTGCGTTCTCCTCGACGATCACGACTATCCCTCAGGGCCTGGCTCTCTCGCCTTCTGATGCAGCCTACCTGGGCACGAGCATCGGGACAGCGTTGTGGATTGCCGTTGATGGTTCTCCGTACGATAGGGTTATCAAGGTACACCCGTCCACGTTGGCCGCTGATACAAGCTTTGGTAGTGATTCCACCAAGAATGGATCGGCCGAGTTGCCTTCCGGCGACATCGCGGGTATTACCTTTGCCTCCAATAAGCTATGGGCCATCGGAGGAACAAATGGCAATTCTATACTCTATGAGTTGAACCCTGTCACCGGGGCGGAGATCAACACCCACAACTTGTGCGGCATGAATATGGGCCCTGGTCCTGGTGGCGGCGGCGGCGGCGGCAACCAAATGTGCCAAAACCCTGGAGGAATAACCTGGGACTCCGCCGAGGGTCTATTCATTGTGTCTGGTCAAAGTGAAGAGCGGTTCTGGTACGTCAACAACACCGGTAGCGTTCAGAGAGAATCGATGTCGCAGTGGGCCCTGGGCGGCTCTGCCGCGGTGGAATTTATCACTGCAGACAAAACCTACCTGACTGCATTAGGTGGCAAGGTCCAGACCTGGATAAATCCTTTTGGGAACGACGTATGGCCAGCCGAAGAATACACTTTGAGCGGTGGGGTCAGTAACGTCTCAGGAATGGTAATCAATCAGACAACCAAGAATATTTACCTTGGGTGGAACGACGGAACCGACGGGTACATATCTCAGGCAGTACCTCCCTCCCCGATCACAAATACTCCTGTGGACCTTGCGTACAACAAGGACGATAGCGAGTTATACATCCTGGTCGACGGCAAGGGCGGAGATGTCATAGTAGCTGTCCACCCGACGACCGGTGCTGTTTTGTTAGACGGCGACGGGAACGAGAGATTCTTCACACTACAGAGCGAGGACGCTGAAGCTCTCGCGTACCACAAGGGTAAACTCTACGCGGCTTATCAAGACAGCCAGCAGTTCATGGGCGGCGGCCCAGCGCCACAGAAAGTGGTCGTGCTCACTACCGCCTTCGTAGAGACCAGTGAATCTGGATTCACGTTGGGCACAGATATGGGTAACGTGCTGGGCCTGACCTCTGACGGCAATAACCTGGTGGGTACCTCTGAATATGGTGGCCCAAGAGCGGACACATACAATGAGGTAAACGGTAACAGACAGAAGGAAATTTACTTCTGGGACCCGAACAATTACAACTGGAATGATGAAGGCTTTGAAGACATCGCTTTCACTACCAGTTCGCCCATGTACTTCCCGGTGAAAAACGGCAACGTCTACAGAGTCAGTGAAGGTGGTGAAGTAATCGACAATTGGACGGTTACTGATCCTTCTTCAACTCCTCTTTCTGACTTGGTTGGGGCCTCGTTCGTGGGATCGAGCCTGTACTTGGCGGATGCAACCTCAAAGAAGATTTATAAAGCGCTAGTTCCTTTGCCAGAAATCACTTACACCGAGACGCCTCGGGCGATGGCTACCGATGGGACTTCGCTGTATGTGGCCTATGATGCGGAGCCTGTTGACCTGATAGTCAAGCTGGCTGTCTCGACTACTACGGCCTCTGTTACAGCATCCTTTGACTCGCCGGGTGGCGAGACTGACGGGCTGGCTATCCACGGCGGCAAGCTGTGGGTACTCACCAATGACTCTCAGACTTTAGAGATGAACACGCCGAGTGGGCCTATGGCAATGCAGGTAACTGTTCCGATGATCTTCTCGCTCAACAAGACCAGCGGAGACGAGGAGAGCGAAGGTTTCCTGATGTTCAACGACGGCGGCGGCGGCGGCGGCGGCGGCGGCCAGCCATGGTCTCCTTTCAAGGACCTTCTCAGTGGCCTCGCCAGTGATGGGACGCATCTCTACACCGGTACGCAAGGTGCCAATCCGGGCATGGGGCAGCCGGACGGTATGCTCTATAAGATCAATCCGGCCAACTCTCAGTACATGAATATGATGGGAGACACGTTCGGAGGCCCAGAAATATCGGGGATTTCCCAATTCTCGGGCTCGTTGACAGAGATAAAGTCTTTCTCGGCGTTCGAGTATGCGACAGATTCCGCCTTCACGGACAATAAAAAGCTGATCTCGGTTGGTTCTTCCAGCTTCAATGGACCCGCGTGGAACACAATCTCGAGGATTGACCCATCAACAGGTGTCATGACCGACCAGTTCTCAGGCGGTGACCTGGCGAACGCAGATATCTCGGGCATTGCTATCGTTGGGGAAACGTTGTTCATCGCTGACAAGAACACAGATTCGATCATTGGAACGGCTCTGCCGGAGAAAACCGGCGTTGAAATGACCATTGTGGGGACATACGGGACAACTCTATCGGCGGCTATTTCGGATGGCAGCACGTATACTGACTCTGTTTCCTACACAGTCGTACGGAACACTGATGTAGCTGTCCAGCTAACTAGCCCCACAAATGATTTCGTGGCTACGAGTACCGCGTCCACGATTGCAGGTATGGTTTCTGACCCTGCTGTCGCAACCGTCAGCGTCGGTATCCAGTTGCCCTTCACCGAGTTCTTGGATGACGAGGTCCTCACTGACGGCACTTCCGCCGCCCTGTGGACAGCTGCAATGGAGCACGGTGGAGGCGGTGGTGTAGAGTGGTTCATCGCGTCCGGATCGGGTTGTCCAGAATGTGACCCGTCGGCCTGGCGATTCGGCAAGTCAGGGGAAAAGAGTTACGACGTACCAGACTCCCGAGTAGCTGGCGCATTGACCAGCAACGAAGTCTACCCCATTAGTCTCGGTTCGCAACTGACGTTCGATACCGCCTGGGATACTGAGTTTATGGCCGGTCTTGACAACAAGCTCGTCCAGGTAGCGGCGGTCACATCGGACCTCCAGGGCAATGATGTCGTTGGCGCATTCCAAACAATTGGTCAAATCGTGCAGTTCATGGATCCCATGGGTATGCCTCCTGGGGAGAATCAACATCCAGACCTATTCCAGTGGATCTTGACCAAGCCACTGCCTTTCGCTCCAGGCGAGTCGCATTCTGTCGTCCTTCCTTTGGACGCACTTGCAGGTAAGCGCATCAAAGTCAGATTCGCGTTCGACACTGTCGATGAGTGGGGCAACGAAGGCTGGGGCTGGTTCGTGGACAATATCAAGCTGAGTGGCTCCGGAACCAAGACTGTCTCGATTGCTACCACGCCTCTAAGTTCGCCGGTTGTGGTCACGGTAAACAATACGAGTACAACGATGTACGCATCGTTCAGCACTCAATTCTCTCTTGCAGAGGGAGAGAACACGGTTGTGGCAAGCGCTGTTCAGCCCTACTTCCCCAATCTTTCTGGCCAAGCCCAAGCATCCGGCTTTGTGGATACGTTGGCTCCTGTGATAACTATGGGTGGGGTACCGGCAAATACCAACGTTGTCGTCCAGACCTTAACCGGAACCCTTATCGAACCTACTATCGACCAGCCTGGCGCGGCCATGAAAATTTACCAAGGTCTTGTCACGCCTGCTGGGGCCACCAGTTCTGTCATGATCGGAAAGGTGACCAGCGAGGGTCCTTACAGCATCCCAGTCAGTTTGCAAGAAGGCACGAACACCTTTACTGCCGTGGCGACTGACGGTGGCGGCCTCACAGCATCCGAAGAGATCGTCGCCGTCGCAGACTTGACGCCACCAGTGGCGCAGGTTGGAGTCGTCACCGTGACGAGTGAGGGTGAAGCAATTGTAGGAGATCAGTACTTTGTGTTAGTCGCGGCGACCGACGCGCTCTCAGGGATTGCCACCAGCACCCTAGTTAGCACGGGCGCATTGATGGTACCTATGGCTGAAACCCCGGCCACACTTAGGGCGATGCATGCCCTGAATTCAGTGAATAACGTCACGTCTACCCATGTGACTCTAGCCAGCGTTGCAGCAAACACACCTGTTGCGTTCCACGATATCCCCGTAACGGTGTCTGACAAGGCAGGTAATGAGATAACCGTAAATGGCGCGCTTAACGTGGTCGCGGCGCGATCCAATAGAAACTACTTCCTGTTCCCTGGTAACAACTTCATGGGATTGGCCCTCATACCCGATGACGGTGATGACACCACGACCGACGATGCTTCGCTGGACCGGCTGATGCGCCAGGACGTGACGGACCAGGTCAACCCGGCCTTCGTCGCCCAGCAGGGTACGTCCACCATAGTCCTTGGTGACGTGGTAGAGTCTACCTTCGCCTTCAACAAGGCAGGCAACTTCATCGTCCACACCCCGGGCGTGGGCGCTCAGGACACGCTGACCGACCTGCAGCCATTCCAGGGCGTGATACTTAAAACCAAGGAGGCGACCGTCTCTCCTGTGGTAGACATATTCAGCAAGGTAGATGTGGAGGGCTTCTCAGCCCAACAAGCGGTGCCCATCAGAATCAACATCCAGGGCGTTTTCTCCCCGACAGGGGCATCTATCCCGCCAAACAAAGAATTGCGAGTGGGCTTTAACCTCGTCGCGCCGCACATACTGGGCGATACGAACTTCGACACGGTATTCAGGGGAGCTCTGATTCCAAGAGAGCTGGCAATATCTGCGCTGACCTTCGAGCGGCGTGTTGATGCGGTGGGCGGCGCCGACATCACAGTGCAGATATTCGAAGGATTTGTCTCCAATTCCCTGGGTGATGCACTGAAGCCGACTCTTTCGTACTGGACCTTCATAGTGGATGATCCACAGAACGATCTAGTCAACGACCTAGGCGACCCACTTGGCCCGACGATCACGCCGTAATAGGAGGACTGAGCAGATTAGCCTAGGGAGTGTAGATCGCTCCAATGAAAGTAACTGTGGTATGAACAAATTAAGCGGCGGGCCCTGGCCTAGCAGTCTCAGAAGAAGGGCCCGCCGCTTAGGAATTCCTCTCTCGGGTTTCTGGGGCCGACGAAGAATGGAAAATTCGAGGGAGGCTGTTTCTTGTGAGCATGAGGGCCCCGCAGGACGATGTCTCCCAACTCTCCAGCCGACCTTAAGGTGAATGGTGCTAGTTAGAGTATTCGCCGGACTTATCTTCCTGTCGACACTGGTATTGCTGCTCTCCATGTGGCCCGATGGCAGCACCTCTTCGGTGAGTGCAGCGCCAGAACTCCCCTACGTATTGTATGGACGGGCATGGACATCAGACGGTACAGTGCTCGGCGCCAACTTGACAATCCAGGCCCGCATCAACAACATCCACTATGGACAATCAGTCAACCCCAGCACCCAGCTAGGGTCCGCAAACACTAAGACCCACGCAGCTGCCACTACTGCGCACTACAACTACGGCAATACCAGCAATTTCCAGATATGTGCTGACGATCCGGCCACGTCCCCAATCGAGGGTGGCAAATCAGGCGAAAATATCGTTTTCTATGTCTCAGGAATACAGGCCACGGCTCAAAGGGTTGGTGTCGACGGCAGTACCCGTGCATCCATCCCATTTACTTCGGGCGGTACCCATCGGGTCGACCTAGTCATCCCATCACTACAATCGGCTACGGCGGTTGCGGCCACGGCCTCGAGCGCCGCGTGCACAACTGCTGCTGCTCCCGCAGCGGCAACAGCGACACCGACACCGACAGCGACAGCGATAGCATTTTCCTTCGTACCGCCTACGGCAACGCCGACTTCTGCTCCGGCCGCCGCGGCCGCCGCAGTGGCCGCACCAACACCTGTGACAGCAGAGGGATTGCTAGAAGACTCCGAGGCTGCTGCTGCTGGCCTAGTTGATCTGGTAACGACCGATATCACAGCAGCTGCAGCTGCGCTGGCCGAGGCTGCCACATCCGACTCGGCCGCCGCGGCCGATATCTTAACGTCCATCGTGCTGACCAACCCCGAGGCGGCGGGTAGCCTCCTCGTCGAGATAGCGGCCACGGACGCGAACAAAGCAGGTCTGCTAATCTCCGGTGCTGCCAATAAGAACGCTGCTGCAGCCGGCCAGATTATTCTTGAATCCTTGAAGATGAACCTGGAGACCACTGGTAAGGCAGTCGCACACGCGGCGGCTCTCGACTCGGCCGCCGCCGGCAAAGCGATCGGTGAAGCGGCCACGTCCGATTATGTCTCAACCGGTAAGGCCATAGCGGAAGCTGCCAAGAGTGACGCCGTCTCAGTTGGCCGTGCCTTGGCCAAAGCTGGGCAGGATTACCCAGAGTCTACCGGTAGGGCCATCGCTAGCGCGGCCAAGGAAGACGTAGAAGCAACCGGTATAGCGCTGGCATCGGCTGCTCAAGAGGACGCGGAATCCACTGGTTTCGTTCTTGCATGGGCTGCTCAGGAAGACTCGAATTCCACTGGTAGAGCCATCGCCAAGGCGGCGTCTGGTGACCCTGTTGCCATTGGCAAGGCAGTCGCCAATGCTGCAAAGCAGGACCCAGAATCCATCGGCAAGGCAGTCGCCAGTGCCGCGTCTGATGACCCTGTCGCCACTGGCAAGGCAGTCGCCAACGCGGCCAAGGAAGACGTCGTGGCCACTGGTAGAGCCGTGGCATCGGCATCCGAGGAGGACCCGGTCGCCACCGGTCGTGCTCTCGCCACAGCCGCCCAGCAGGATGCCGCATCCATAGGTCGTGCCGTAGCCAACGCCGCGATGGTGAACCCACAGGCCACCGGTAAAGCAGTCGCCAGTGCCGCGCAAACCGACCCAGACTCTACCGGAAAGGCAGTCGCCAGCGCGGCGCGGGAAGATGCTGTCGCGACAGGCCTCGCTGTTGCGAGCGCCGCTAAAGAAGACTCGCAGTCAACAGGTCTTGCCATTTCCAGTGCAGCACAGGACGATCCTCAGTCCACCGGTAAGGCAGTCGCCGAAGCTGCATTATCCGACCCCGTGGCAACAGGTAACGTCATGGCCGTCGCGGCCGCCGAGGATCCCACATCCGCCGGCCAGGCTCTCACAAGCTCAACCCTGCAAAATGCAGAATCGACCGGCAACGCCATGAATTCTTCCGCTAAGCAGAATGCGGGAGCCACCGTCGATGCTCTTGGACGCGGCCCGGCGCAGGACCCCATCGCTCTTGAGAAGCTGGGGAGGTTCCTACCCCATGAACTTTGGGTTCCGGAGGACGAGCCTCAGATAGGCGTAGACCCGTCGGGGGTTGCAGAGTGGGCAAGTGTAGGCTCTCCTGATCCTGTCAGTCAGATCCTCGGCAAATTCGCCGATGCCCCTCCGGGTGCCCATGTCGCCGTCGAAAATGTGTTGGACCCGGACGTGCCCGACCTGCGGCCCGGACGAGTCCTCTACGAAGAGCCTGGCTACGTCGGTTACGTGAAACTCTCGCCTGAAGGGTTCACCGACGATGAGCTCGCCACGGCGCACGTTACACTGTCCGTCACCAAATCCTGGATTCAGAGCAACCAGATTCACGAATGGTCCGTGCAGTTCAGCCGGTTCGATGAGAACCAGCAGGCTTGGCGGCCGTCACTGGTGAAGCGCGTCCGAGAGGACGTGGATCGCATTTTCTACACACTCGCTATACCCGGCTTCTCCACCTGGTCGATCACGGGTAGCACGGAGCCTCCAACGGTGGAGTTCACCGTGGACGATCTGGTGATCAGCCCGCCTACGATCCAGGAGGGAGGCAGTATCACCATCAGTGCGGATGTAACAAACCTTACGTCCCAGACTCTGGAGTATTCGGCGTCTCTCTGGCTCAACAACCAGGTGCATAGCACGCAGAAAATCGTCGCCCCGCCTAGCGTCCCGATAGCGTTCTCCTTTGAGGTGGCTGCCAATACCGGAAGCTATGACGTAAGGATCGGACGGTTGTCAGGCAGCTTCACAGTCCTGTCCACTACTGCACCGCCGCCGCCGCCGGCGCCCACGAGCACGCCCGCCCCAGTATCTGCTACGGCTACGTCGGTGCCTTCCACGCCCACGCCCACGCCCATGCCCACTCCAACACCAACATCAACACCAGTGCCGCCGCCACCTACGGCGACTGCATTGCCGCCTACAGCCACGGCTGTGCCAGCTACCGTGACGCCGACCGCGACCGCGGCGCCTCCGACTAGGACGCCGACACCGACGGCGGCACCGCCCACTCCGACACCGACCACGGCGCCGGCCACCCAGACACCGACGGCTACAGCGGCGCCAGCTACCGTGACGCCGACCACGGGGCCAGCGGCGACGCCGACGGCCACCCCGGCGCCTGAAGATGGGGGTGGCGGCGCGCTGATCTTTATCATCATCGGCCTGATGGTCATAGCCGCTGGCGGTGGCGGCGCGTACTACTTAATAGTGATCCGTGGGCAGCAGGGGCTCCCCACGCCCCCGACAGCCCCGTCAGGGCCTTCACCTGAACCTGATGTGATGGACGCGTCCGATGAGCCGAGGCCCGGAGACGAGGACGACGAAGGCGCTGATCAGACACCGCGTTCGACCGGATAGAGCCGCTCGAACGCCACTACCAGAGACGCAGAAGGGGCCTCCTGACTCAGGAGGCCCCTTTTCTATTTGCAGGGTATTCGTCGATTGGCCGTGTCACCCGAGCGTCAGACGTGGGACGCCTCATCAAGCGCCGCCGCCTCGCGTATCCACGAAACCACGGCGGCCTCGCCGATGTTTTCGAGATTGACGGGTTGTGCTCGGAAATCCACGAGTCTACTTTCTTGCTCCGAGGTATGATACTCCCCGCCACAGTCCACTCCACACCTTATCGGCGGCGGACCAGCTTCTGGATCGTCTTGACCTCCCGTGTCGGCTCAAGTGTCCCCCCGAGGACGCTGTACGATACCTCGGCCACATATACATCTCCATGTGAATCGACGGCGATGCCGTGGGGAGCAATGAACTGGCCGGCCGCTTCGCCGATCGGCGTGTCCCCGACCCGCGTAAGAATGTTGCCGCCTTTGTCCATGATGGTAACTCTCGGGCCAAGTCGCTTACCGGTCCAGTTCCCCATCCCGGCGGGGTTCTCCCTGATGCCCGCAAAGAACTCACCGACGTAGACGATCTCATCGCCCGTGCGCTCAATGTCTATGCACGAGGCCATAGCCAGATTGCCCCACTGAGTTATGTACCGCCCAGCAGAGGTGAAGACCTGGACGCGATGGTTCTCGCGGTCAGCGATATATACCAGACCGTCCTTATCGGTAGCCACGTTGTGGACAGTATTGAACTCGCCCGGACCCGTCCCCGACTGCCCCCATGAAAGCAAATGATTGCCGTTCGGATCGTACTTGTGAACACTGGCGTTACTGTAGCCGTCGGAGACATATAATTCGCCGGTGGCCCAGTCGACAGCCAGATGGGTCGGGTTGCGAAACGGCTCGCCGCTCAGGCGCCCAGCGGGCTTGTTGGCCGTACCTATCGTCATGAGCAGCTTGCCATCTTGGGTGAATTTTCGGACCGTGTGGTCGCCGGCATCTATGCAAAAAATGGTCTCGTTGGGACCCGTGGCAATGCCGTGGGGGTTGCCGAAGACTCCCTCTCCCCAGGACCGCAGGAACTTGCCATTCCTGTCGTAGACGATCACCGGATGTTCGTCCCGGTTAAAGACATAGACGTTGTCGCTGGCGTCCACGGCCACTCCTGCGGCCTCCCTATATCCCCAGCCGTCAGGAAGCTCGCCGAAGTTCCCCTCAGACGCGTCATACTCGAACCCTGCACCACCTATGACAGTCATTCTGCGCTCCTGTTACTGCTGTTTGACAAGCTTTTGCAACGATCGGAATACCTTGCCGGGGTATATCGTGTTGAACTCTGCCCAGGCCACCTCGGCCACGTAGATGTCGCCTTTGGAGTCTACGGAGATACCGTGGGGCGCATAGAATCGCCCGGGATCGTCACCGTAGGAATCCACGCCTAGCCTGCCGATAACATTCCCCGCGAGGTCGAAGATAGTGACCCTTGGCCCCAGGTTTTGCCCAGCAGCGTTAGAGGCGCCGCCCGCATAGTACTCACCGACATATGCGCGCGGGCGGTGTCGCGTGTCAATGTATATGCAGGCCGCCCTGGAAAGGTTGACCCACTGCGTAACATAGGAGCCGTCGGGCTCGAACACCTGTATGCGGTGGTTGTCCCTATCGGCGATATATACCATCCCATCACCATCAATGGCTATGTTGTGGACGACGTTGAATGTGCCCGGGAACGTACCGGATTCGCCCCAGGAATCCATCAACTCGCCTTCCGGAGAGTACCGGTGCACCTTCGCGTTGCCGTATCCATCGGAGACCAGAATCTCGCCGTTGCGAGGGTCTACCGCCACGTGGGTGGGCAGGTTCAGAGGCTTGCCGCTCATGGCCTGAGCTGGATTACCAGGGTCGCCCAGAGTGAGTAGCACCTCCCCTTTGGGTGTTAGCTTTCTCACGGTATGGTCGCCGACGTCGGCGCAGTAGACCGAGTCATCCGGTCCAATCGCGATACCGTGGGGAGTCGAGAAGATATCCTCGCCCCACGAGCGCAGGAATCTGCCCTCGTTGTCGTAGACTATGATCGGATGCCCTCCGCGATTGAACACGAAGATGTTGTCATGTGAGTCCACGGCGACTGAGGTCGCGTCCCCATATACCCAACCTTCGGGCAGTTCCCCCCACTCCTCGCCGGACACCTCGTACGTAACGTTGCCACTGCCGAGTATGGCCATTTCTTGTTGCTCCTAATCTTTGCGTGTTTCTCTTGTCCAAAAGGATCAAGTGCTGTCAGGACCGCTCCAACAATACCGTGACCCCCATGTCCCGATACCTCTGTCTCTCCTCAGGGACGTAACTACGGAAGCAGACCGCGACATCGGAGTCCCTAAGTTGCTCCACAACATGGCGCACGCAATCGTCTACAGTTTGGAATGGGTGGTGCGGGTGCGCCTCCATACTGAAAGACAGGTCCGCGGGGCCGAAGGATAGGCAGTCCACGCCAGGCTTCGCCAGACTTTTCGCGTTGGTCACGGCGTCGACGGACTCGATCTGCACCCACAGTACGCCCGTCTCGCCCCACCACCTTGCGTATTCTAGGCGGTCCTCCCTGTGTTCAAACCCTACGCGCGCCGTGCCTCCCCAGCTCCGCAAGCCGGTCTGAGGGTAGTAGAAACCGTCGAGGGCCGTGTTCACGGTCTCAACGGTCTCGACCTGGGGCACCTCAATACCAGAGGGTCCGAGATCCAGGTAGTTTCCGACCAATACAGCGTCGCGAGTGTGTTTCAGTCGAACCCATGCAGGCACACCCATCTCATTGGCGATCCCACAGAACTCGACCAGCCTCTCCTCGTTGAAGGGGGAGTGCTGCGCGTCGACCCATACATAGTCGTAGGGGCCCGACTCGATGATCGCGGCCAGCCTGTCCTTCTCAACGTCCATCGCAACACTAACTCCAAGGACATTCTCGCCCTTACGAATCCGCTCTTTCAGGTTCGCCATCGGCACCCCTCCTGGTGGCTAATTCACGCGGGGGACCTGCGTCCGGCCCGAGCACGGCCATTATACGCCTGCCCGCTCCGGCTTGTACCCATATCGTCCGTCGCGTTGACCCATCCCCGGGGTAAACCTATAATCGGACCAACTCCCCATGAACTCCACTCGAGGCGTGCACGATGATCCCGCTGAAGCTCAGCGTCAAGAATTTCATGTGCTATCGGGACGATGTCCCTTCTCTCGACCTTGAGGGCATACACGTTGCCTGCCTGTGCGGAGACAACGGCCACGGCAAGTCCGCGCTGCTGGACAGTATCACCTGGGCACTCTGGGGGAAGGCAAGGGCCAGCACCCAGGATGAACTGGTCCACCAGGGCCAGGTGGACATGGCCGTGGAGCTTGAGTTCTCTGCTAGGGACCAGATGTACCGGGTCAGCCGCAGGTACGCTCGCCGCGGGAAGAGCGGCGCAACCGTCCTAGAGCTACAGGTAGCTGGCGGTGATGGTTTCCGAGCGATTACTGGTAACTCGGTCCGGGACACCGAGGCTCGCATCCGAGACCTTCTCCATATGGATTACGACACCTTCGTCAACACGGCCTTCCTGCTACAGGGCAGGGCGGACGAATTCACCAGGGCCAGCCCCGCAAAGCGCAAAGAAGTTTTGGCCGAGGTTCTTGATCTATCCCACTACGAGACACTTGAATACCGCGCCAAGCGACGCAGCCAGGATGCCCGCGACCGCATAGTCACCGCAGACAGCGCCATCGATCTGCGTCGACAGGAGCTGTCGCAAAGATCTGAGCACGAAACCCAGCTTGCTGAGGTCAGCGCGTTGCTGGAACGTTTGGTACCAGAGCTATCGTCCAGTAGATATCACGCTGACACCCTACGTGACCGTGTCGGAGCGTTGAAAACCCGCGGGCAAGAGTTGGACGACCTCGACCGCCGCATCTCCGACAGGCGACGCGAGATCTCGGACCTTGAGCAGCGACAGCGAGTCCATAGATCTGCAGTTGCAGCGTTTGAAGAGCTGGTGGATCGAGAGCCAGAGGTACGACGGCAACACGCAGCGCTGGAAATTGCCAGGGCGAACCTCGATCGACTTGCCCGGGCGGCATTCGGCGCGACAGAGCTCGGGCAGGAGCGCGCAAGGCTAGCTGCAGAGGTCGCCGTACAACTGGAGCGGCTGTCCAGTCACGCTATCCAGCTCGGGCGCACCATACAGGACGATCTGGAGCCCAGGGCTAGGAGCCTGCCAGAGATTGAGGTGGCGTACAAAGAGCTGACTGCGGAGCAGGCCGCTCTCGACGAACTGGAAGTCAGCGTCGGTAGGCACAGAGAAGAATCCAGGGAGGTTTCCCAGGAACTAGAATGCCTTGCCCAGACTCTGGCGCTCAAGAATGGACTCGACTCTCAGAAGGCTGAAATCGAACAGGATATTGCGGTACAAAAGGCGGGGCTTATCGCGGAGCGCGACCGGCTCCACGAGCGCATCGAGCGTGAGCTGAGGCCACAGGCTGGACGACTGATGGCCGTTGAGCAGGAGCTCCTGGCGGCGACTCAACAAGAATCTGAACTGGAAAACCAGGCCGAGACCGTACGTCAGCGCCGCCGCGAGGCCGAGGAGATGGACGGGCGAATCGGATACCTGCGCCAGACCAACAAGGACCTGCTGACTGAGATGGAAGAGTTGCGCAGCAAGTATGACATCCTCGTGGCCCAGAACGCAGCCCAATGTCCGGTGTGCAAGCAGCCTCTGGGTCCCGAAGGAAGGGAGCATCTGGAGGCGGAGTACAGGGAGCAAGGCCTTGACCTCAAACAGCGCTACCAGGCGAACTCCGACGAGGAGAAGAGCCTTGTTGCCAGCCACTCTGAGCTGACGAACCTGATCCGCAAACTGGATAGTGAGCGCGAGGAGAAGCAGCGTGAGGCGCAGACCAGAAGGAGCACTGCCGCCCGTGGCCAGGAAGAGGCCCGAACAGCACAGCAAGAGCTCGACACCTTGAATCCGCGACTGATGCAACTCGACGAGGATCTGGCGGCGAACCGGTTCGCTGTAGACGCCCGCCGCAGCTTGGAGCGACTCGATGCAGAGCTAGTCACGCTCGCCTACGATCCCGACAGGCAGTCTACGGTACGGGAGCGGGCCACCCAGATCGGAGAGCGTCTGGCGAAGCTTGAGGAGGAACTTGGCGGAGGCCGCCGTGGCACGGATAGCAGGGCCACGGCCCTGTGGGCGGACCTCCAGGACTCCCGTAGGGCGCAGGAGGAATTGGAGCCACGCCGAGCCGACCTTGCGAAGGTCCAGCGAGCAATCGGTGCGGAGGAGTACGCTCCCGATCAGCGTACCCGTGTGGACGAAATCGACCGAGAGGTGGCGGCGCTTGGATACGACCGTGCCGCCCATGAAGCGGCACAACGGCGAGCCCGTGACCTGGAACCCTTCGCAGATCTCAATCGTAGGCTCGATGAGGCGCAGGAGGCCCTCCCCCGGGAACAAAAGGCGCTGGAGACCGTCCGGCAGACGCTGGAGCGTCAGCGCGCCGATATGATGGGCGAAGATGCGCGGCGCCAGGAGCTGGCTACCGCCCTACTAACGCTGCCAGGCCTCGAATTGGAGATGGCCCGAGCAAGGGACGAACTCGCGGACCTGGAACGACAGGAGCAAACCGCAAGAGTCGAGGAGCGGCACCGATCTGAGCAGCTTCGCCGGATCGCTGATATAGCTCGTGAGATAGGCGGACGCGAGAAGGGCCGGCGTGAGCTCGCCGAACGCAAGAGTATCTACGATGAGCTAACCGTCGCCTTCGGGAAAAACGGGATTCAAGCGCTCATCATCGAGACAGTGATCCCCCAGCTACAGGACGACGCCAACGAGCTGCTGGGCCGCCTCACCGACAATCGCATGTTCCTGAAGCTGCAGGTCCAGGAGGGTCGCCGTGAGAGACGCATCGGCATACCCTCGGAGGAGCTGGGCATCAAGATATCCGACGAAGTCGGCACCCGCAGCTACGAGACATTCAGCGGCGGCGAGGCATTTCGCATCAACTTCGCACTGCGTATTGCCCTGTCAAAACTGCTGGCACGCAGATCCGGCGCGCCCCTGCCCATCCTGTTCATCGACGAGGGCTTCGGGTCCCAGGACGCCATAGGGCAGGATCGTCTGCGGGAGGCCATCCAGTCGATCCAGTCCGACTTTGAGAAGATCATCGTGATCACGCACATCGAGCAGATCAAGGAGTCCTTCCCCAACCGTATCGAGGTCACCAAGACCCCCAACGGCTCGACCTTCGAAGTGGTCTAAGTCCTGCGCACGCTTAGTCGGGCGGGGCTTGACACTGCCTGACTAGGGCTGGACGTGCCACTGCCCCCGGAGCTCAGCGGAGTGCTTGCGACAGCCGGCTACTGTGGCCTGCTGACATGCGACGGCATGGTGCTTGAGCACGTAGAGGATTGCAGGGATGTCGACGAGGCTTCCTTAGTGGTATCAGCAAGAGATTGGTGATGGCCGAGATTGCATCCGGCCTGGGCAAGCTGTCCGTTGGTGAAGGCTTGCTATCCGAGGGAAAGCGCCTGCTGGCCAAGGCCCGAGACCTGGCTGCCTCCGGCGTCCTTAGCTACGGCATGATCGTGGCCCGCAAGCCGCCGTAGTGCCCCGGACCCCTGTGGCAGGTCCGCCATCGCAGTTCAACGTGCTTCCGTACACACGACAATTCATCCGGTCCGGCTATACCAAATCTCTGCGCTGCTATCGGTCTAGGCAGCGCTTTGGTGAACAGCAACCGTTCTCAGGCGCTCGACGTGCTGCTATAATGCCGCGAAATCTCTCAACCCCACCAGTCTACGAGGTGAAGCCACATGCCGACAGGGAAGCTAGCGCCAGGTGACGCCGCCGAGATCGAAGTCGAAGTCACGAAAGACCTCTCCATTAATAGGATGGGACGTCCTGGTGCAGACGTGCTGTCAACACCGTCCCTCCTAAAACTCATGGAACTCTGCAGCATCGAAGCGACTGACCCCTTCCTTGAAGATGGTTACGTTACGGTAGGTTACGCGGTAGACGGTCTTAGGCATCTTGCACCCACGGCGATAGGCGCAGTGGTGAAGGTCAAGGCTGTTATCACTGAGGTCAATGGCACACGTATTTCCTATAAGATAGAGGCTCTGGAGGGTGATCAAAAGATCGGGGTCTCCACTCATAAACGGGCCGTGATATCTAAGGACGGATCATAGAGTGCAAGGGCTTGGCAGGTTCCATCACACGGCTTAACCAAAGAGCCTGCAGCTCCGCCGTTGTTGCGCCTATGGAGGTCTGATATACTGGTGCGGTTTCCCGGGCAAGTACGAAATGGGTCCGAGCCTAGGTTCGAAATCAGCGGCCCGTGACCCAGGTGAGTGAAGCTTCCCAATCCGGTCTGAGTTGAGCTTGGATCGGTGCGGCCCCAAAGGCTTGTCCTGACACCCTGATACTGTGTGAATCGCAGCGAAAGGAGCGGGCTATTGAAGTGGACTGACTACGAAAAAGCTAAATCGGTGGAGGAGGCGGTGAGTCTACTCGCGGCCGGAGGCGGTAGCGCGAGGGCGATGGCTGGCGGGACTGACCTCTTGCCTAAGGCGAGGGGTGGCGTCTTCGAGACCAACCTCATCGTCGACGTGAAGGCGATCCCTGAACTCAACGTTCTTACCTACGACCCTGGTAAGGGGCTGACGCTGGGTGCGGCTGTGCCGTGCTACAAGATCTACTCCAACTCCGAGGTCAGCGCGGCCTATCCGGGCTTCATGGACGCTGCCTCGCTAATCGGAGGGGTCCAGATCCAGGGCAGGGCATCCATTGGCGGCAATCTGTGTAACGCTGTTCCGAGCGCGGACTCGATCCCTGCATTGATCGTCCTGAGCGCCACGGCCAATATCGAGGGTCCCGATGGGTCCCGGCAGGTGGCGGTCGAGGACTTCTGCACAGGGCCGAGCAAGAATGTTCTGAGGACGGGCGAGCTGCTGGTTTCCCTAAGCATCCCGGCCCCCGCCGCGAACTCAGGGGCCCGGTACCTGCGGTTCATCCCGAGGAACGAGATGGACATCGCCGTAGCTGGCGTTGGCGTCTCCGTGGATTTGGACAACGGTAACATCAAGTCCGCGAGGCTCGCCCTCTCTGCGGTCGGTCCGACACCGATTTTTGTCAAGGAGATTGGCGCCGCCATAGCGGGTAAGCCAGCCAACGACGAGACTATCGCAGCGGCTGGCCAGATCGCCAAAGACGCGGCCACGCCCATCACCGACATGCGCGGGACCATCGAGTACCGCAAGCACCTGTGCGACGTGTTAACCCGGCGAGCTCTGAGCACCGCCATCAGCCGGGCCAAGGGAGGCGAGTAAATGTCCAGCAAGACCCATGTTCAGACTCGAATCAACGGCGAAGACGTCGAGTTTCTCTGTGAGCCGCGACAAAGCCTGTTGGAATGTCTAAGGGACGTTCTTGGGCTTACCGGAACTAAGGAAGGGTGCAACGACGGCAATTGCGGCGCTTGCACGGTCAACATGGACGGTCGGATTGTCGACTCCTGCCTGGTTCTCGGGGTCGAGGCCGAGGGTGCCGAGATCACCACCATCGAGGGGGTTGCGTCCGCAGATGGGCTACACCCCATCCAGCAAGCGTTCCTCGAGAACGCCGCACTCCAGTGCGGCATATGCACGCCGGGCTTCATCATCTCGTCCAAGGCCCTACTCGAAGCAGAGCCTGAGCCGTCCGAGGGACGGATTCGGCTGTGGCTGGCTGGTAACCTGTGCCGGTGCACTGGTTACGACAAGATCGTCAGGGCCGTCACCGACGCGTCGGTGAATATGGCGGCGAATTAGGTGCCGAAATGCGCCGGGTGGGGCGAGGCTTGGTGCTGGTCATAGTGACCACGACAGGCTTCCCCTGCCGGGGAGCGCGGAGGGGCGCAGCCCCTTTGCTGGGTGTGTGAGGGTGTTCCCCTCACTACCAATCCCTTTCTTTACTTTTGAATAGAGATCAGGCGACCGGACTTTCCCGAAACCTGCGATTTCATGTTTAGGCTAGTGGATGGGGCTGCCCAGACAGCCACTTACCTGGAGGTGGAGTTTTGACGACAACCTACGAGCCCAATGTGGTCCTCTCGACCAAGGAATACGATGTCGTGGGTACGCGGCCCATTCGACACGACGGAGCCGACAAGGTTACTGGCAAGGCGCGCTACGGCGCCGACTACAGCGCCAGGACCCAGCTCTACGGTAAGATACTGCGGAGCCCTCACGCCCACGCCAAAATAAAGTCCATCGACACCAGCAAAGCGGAAGCCCTTGAAGGCGTCCGGGCTGTTGTGACCCACAAGGACTTCCCTGTGGCACTAGAGGGTGATGACGCAGTCCAGGCAATGCGTGAGGGCATAATGGCCTCCGACAGGGTGCGCTTTAAGGGGCATCCTGTGGCTGGTGTTGCTGCGCTCAACGTCCACATCGCCGAGGAGGCCATAGGCCTGATAGAGGTGGAGTACGAGGTGCTGGCCTCCGTCATGACGACTCAGGATGCTATGAAGGATGGCGCGCCAATACTCTACGACGACCTGAGGACAGACGAGCTCGGCGAAACCGTCGAAGGAAACACCAACGTCGCGCAGCATATACAGTACAGCCTTGGCGACATCGATAAGGGCTTTGCCGAGGCCGATGTCATCGTGGAGCGTGATTTCAACACAGCGACGGTGCACCAGGGCTACATTGAGCCCCACAACTGCACCGTGGACTGGAACAAGGACGGCCGCGTCTACATCTGGAATTCGACCCAGGCCCCCTTCGAGGTCCGCGACCAGACCGCACAGATACTCGGGCTGGACGTGGTCAACGCCAAGTTGACCCCGATGGAGATCGGTGGCGGCTTCGGCGGCAAATGGGAGCCATATGGTGAGCCCGTCGCGGCGCTGCTATCCAAGAATACCGACCGCCCGGTGAAGATCGTCCACACCAGGACCGAAGAGTTCGACAGCACGGGCCCGACACCTGGCTCCCACATGAGGGTCAAGATCGGCGCTACCAAGGACGGCAAGTTCACCGCCGCGCAGGCCTACATCGCCTTCGAGGCCGGGTTCTCGGCTGGCTCGGTCATTGAGGCCGGAGCCCAGTGCGTCTTTGCCTGCTACGACATAGCCAACGGCCTGATCGATGGCTATGACGTCGTCGTCAACAAGCCCAAATCGGCCGCTTATCGCGCCCCTGGCTCGACCCACGTGGCCATGGCCACAGAGACGGTAGTGGATGAACTCTCGAAGGAGCTCGGCATCGATCCGATCGAGCTTCGCCTGCTGAACGCCGCAAAAGAGGGCACGCGCCGGGTCGATGGGCCGCTATTCCCGAGGATCGGCTGCGTTGAGGTTCTTGAGACGTTGCGGGACCATCCCCACTACAAGACTCCCCTTAAGGGACCCAATCAAGGGCGAGGCCTCGCCGTCGGTTTCTGGTTCAATGCTGGGATGCAGTCGAGTTGTAGCATTGCGGTAAACGCCGACGGCTCCGTCACACTGGTGGAGGGATCGCCGGACATCGGCGGCTCGCGCGTCGGTCTCGCAATGCAGGCTGCCGAAACCCTCGGCATCACAGCCGAGGAGGTCAGGCCTGCGGTCGTCGACACCGACTCCATCGGTTTCACCGAGGGCACCGGCGGAAGCCGGGTCACCTTCGCCACTGGTTGGGCCGCATACGAGGCATCTCAAGACGTCAAGCGTCAGATGATAACGCGCGCCGCCACAATATGGGACATCGATGCCGATTCAATCGAGATGGAAAAGGGCGTCATTCAGTCCAAAACCGACTCCGATCTGAAGATGACTTTCAGGGAATTGGCAGCTCAACTCAACGGCACCGGCGGCCCGATTATGGGCCGTGGCACCGTCGACCCGAGTGGCGAGGGCGGAGCCTTCTGCGCCAATATCGTGGATGTCGAGGTCGATCCGGATACAGGCAAGGTCGACGTAATCCGAGTCACCGCAGTCCAGGATGCCGGCAAGGCCATTCACCCCAGCTACGTCGAGGGCCAGATTCAGGGCGGAACCGTCCAAGGAATTGGTTGGGCCCTGAACGAAGAGTACTTCATGAGCGACAAGGGTACGATGACCAACAGCACATTCCTGGACTACAGGATGCCGACATCACTGGACGCGCCCATGATCGACACGGTTATCGTCGAGGTCGCCAACCCTGGCCATCCATACGGTGTGCGCGGCGTCGGTGAGGTCTGTCTCGCACCTCCGCCGGCGGCGATAGCAAACGCCATTCACAACGCTGCTGGGGTCCGATTGAGGGACCTGCCAATGAACCCCGGGGCCGTTATGAACGCGATCTGGAACAAGTAGGCGGGCGAACGTGGCGACGGTCTTTGTCCCGTCACTCATGCGGAAGTTGACCGATGGTAAGGACACGCTGGAGGTGCCGGGCATTACGGTGCGCGAGGTGATAAACAACCTCGAAGCGGAGTATCCTGGCACCAAGGACAGGCTGGTCGATGAGTTCAAGATCAAGTCCAGCATATCCGTGGCGGTTGACGGAGAGATAAGCCCCATGGGAATCCTCGCCAAGGTCGGTGAGCATAGCGAGGTGCACTTCCTACCTGCCATCGGCGGTGGCTGCTAGGCCGTAACAGAGCGACGACGACTGGAACATACGCAACGTAGAAAGGGCCGATGTCGTCATAAAACGGCATCGGCCCCTTCTCATTCGGTGTTCTGTGCACAGGGTCATGCTAGTCCTGTGGGCCCCCACGGCAGAACACATTTATCCCATTTTTTGGAACAAAATAGGGGGACCCATGACAGACGATCCGATCAGAGGAGTGGTGGTGCCAATCTTGACGCCCTTGACACCGCACGAAAGGGTCGATACCGGCTCACTACGGCGCCTCGTCGCCTATCTGCTCGACAACGGAGTGCACGGTATTTGGGCTGCCGGGACCACGTCTGAGTTTGCAGCGCTGTCTGACGACGAGCGGAACCTGAGTATCGAGACCGTGGTCGATGAGGTTCGTGGTCGGGTGCCGATCATTGCCAACATCTCCGCTCCCGCGACCGGACTGGCGATCGAGCTGGGCCAGGCGGTCAAGGACCTGGGGCTCGCAGGTATAGCCGCCACGCCGCCCTTTTACTTCCCTTCTGTCCAGGACGAGTTGCTGGACCACTTTCGCTATATCCAGGACAGCTCCGACATGCCTCTCTGGGTGTACAACATCCCGTCGACGGTAAAGACCGTAGTAGAACCTGCAACCGTTGCCACGCTCGCTGAGGAAGGCACAGTGGTTGGGATCAAGGATAGTTCCGGGGCGGGGGAGCCGTTGGCGCAGCTCAACCTCTTATGTGAACAGGGAGACTTCGAGCTCTACCGGTTCATCGGAACCTCCCACAGGATCAGCACAGCAACGAGCATTGGCGTCCACGGGGTCATCCCGAGCATTGCCAACCTTGTACCGGCCGCTGCGGCGAATGCATGGGAGGCGGGAGACACGGGAGACACCGACGCGGCGCTGGAGTTCCAATCCAAGGTTATGGTGGCTTCTCGTGTGACTCGCTTGGCCACAGGGGCCGGGCTTAATTCGGGGACCGTGTCGGGCATGAAGTCTGCTCTCAAGATCATGGGCGTTATCGACCACGATTCGGTCACCCGACCGCTAAAGGGACTGAACCAGGAAGAGAAAAAGGGGATCCAGGCGATCCTCAAGGAACTGGGGCTTTCAAGCTGAGTTCAGGTACGGGATGTTAGACTTCATCTCGGGCCTTTGCTATGATGAGCAAGTGCCCGAGAGTAATAGCGACGTTTCTACGAATTCGGGCGCAGCTTTTTGGAGGTCGTGGTTATGACTCCCGAAGAATTTACATTCACCAAATTCGCCAACAATGCCTTCTATCGCAGGCAGAATGCCACGCTGATTGATATGGCGGGCGTCGGCTCCGGTCAACGCATCGTCGATCTTGCTTGTGGCAATGGCGGTGTGACGAAGCTCATTGTTGAGCGCCTCCGTGACGCCCGCGACTCGGTGATCATCGCGATCGACCACTCGTCCGAGATGCTGCGTCTCGCGATGGAGGAGCTCAGGGACGCCCGCACCGCTGCGGTGCAGTATGTCCAGAGCCAGGTCGAGCAGGTTTCGGAGGCCGTCAAGGAGTCGGCGGATACCGTCTTTTTCTGCAATGCCATCCACTACGTCCCGGACAAAGAGCAGCTCCTAACCGAGATATCCAGGGCTCTGAAGCCTGGTGGCAAGTTGGCATTCAACACTGCGTTCTTTGAGGGGGCTCATCCGCCCGACACGATGGTATTCGCGCGCAAATGGATGATGCGCTCTGTTCGCATTTTGCGTCGTGAGCACGGTCTTTCGATTGTGAGGTCGGATAAGGTGGAGTCGCGCAACCAGCTCACCCCGGAAGAGTATCGAGAATTGCTCGAGGACAACGGATTCAGGATAGTCAAACAAGAGATCGAGACCGTGCCCGTGCCCATGGAGGGTTGGCGGGATATCAGCGGTTTCAAGGATTTCATTGGCGGTGCAATGCCCGGCGTGCCGATGGACAAGGCAAGCCAGGCGCTGCAGGCAGGTTGCGAGCAGATTTTCGCCGAGATGAAACGCGAATTTGTGGACCGAAAGTGGCTGCGGATTGTGGCCGTCCGCGTCTAGACTCGCGGCTAGCCCCCGAACAAGAAGTCGATTTCGAACAAACGGCAAGGCTCCTGCATCATGCCGGCATCTTCGTAGGCCCGTCGAGCTCCAACGTTGGTCTCGACGGCAAATAGCCTGATTCCACACACATCCGCCTCCTTTTGCGCCGAGTCGACAACGTAGTCATGCATCGCCCGGTATACGCCCTTGCGTCGCCATTCCCGGGACACGAAGACGTTCTCGACCTTCCAGAAGTAGCCGTTTCGCCACGGGTTCCACTCCGGGATGACGTGTAGGACACCGAGCACGGTCCCGCCCGAGTCCGCTAGCACGTAGAATCCCAGGTTGCTGGAGCCGAGGACGGCTGTAACCCCGTCCCTTAGCCGCGTGGATGATACGACCTTGCTTTTCATCTCGACTGCCATCGCTGTGTTGAGATCGACAATGGCTGTGAGATCGCCGCCGGCGCCTCTTCGAATCGTCACGTCATCTGTCGTCATGAGGTGTGATCCTTGCCTGGGGATAGTTGGTCCCCGCAAAGGGACCATTTGTGTGGCTCCGGTAGTATACCAGGGAGGCCGTATAACCCCGCTTGTGGGCGCCGGTATTATCGCTATAATAAGGGGTCAGGTAAGACCCATGAAAAACACCCGTAGGGGGCCATCGAATGGTGACTCGTATTGGTATCAACGGATTTGGGCGCATTGGCAGGCAGGTAACCAGAGCGATCAAAGAGCGTTACCCAAACAAGCTGCAGGTCGTGGCCATCAACGACCTGGCGGATACCCAGACGAACGCCCATCTTTTCAAGTACGACTCCAACTACGGAACATACCCCGGCACCGTCGAGTCTACCGAGGACGGCATCCTCATCGGCGGCAGCCTGGTCAAAGTGCTCGCTGAGCGGGATCCGGACGATTTGCCGTGGGGCGACCACGGCGTGGACATCGTTGTGGAGTCAACCGGGTTCTTTACCGATGGGCCCAAGGCAGCTGGCCACATGAAGGGCGGTGCCAAGAAAGTCATTATCTCCGCTCCGGCAAAGGGGGAAGATGCAACGCTGGTCCTCGGGGTGAACCCAGAAACCTATGATCCCCAGAAGCACAACGTCGTTTCCAACGCGTCCTGCACCACCAATTGCATTGCGACGATGGCCAAGGTTATCCACGATAACTTCGGTATCGAGCGTGGTTTGATGACCACGATCCACTCGTACACGGGTGACCAGAATATCCTGGACAAGGTACACGAGGATTTGCGGAGGGCTCGATCCGCGGCGATGAACATAATTCCCACCACGACTGGGGCCGCTAAGGCGGTGGGGGTAGTCCTGCCGGAACTGAACGGCAAGATCCACGGAATGGCCTTCAGAGTGCCCACGTCTACCGGGTCCGTGACCGACTTTGTCGCCAATTTGTCCAAAGGAGCCTCGGAAAAGGACATCAACGATGCTTACCAGGAGGCGGCGTCGGGCAGCCTTTCCGGCATTCTCCAGTACACCGATGAGCCGCTCGTAAGTAGCGATTTCATCGGTAATCCCCACAGCTCCATCATCGACGGGCTTTCCACGATGTCGTTGCAAGACGATATGGTTAAGGTAGTGGGGTGGTACGACAATGAGTGGGGCTACAGTTCTCGGACAGCCGATCTGGCTGCATTCCTGGTGGACGCGGGCCTGTAGGGCGCTGCGCGCGCTTATTTGGGCGGGGCCAGGTCTGCTAGCGACCGGGAAGATTTTGCTCATGGAGAGCTTGTCGAATCCATGAGCGCGAAACGACAATGGCGGGCTGTTGACTAGCCCTCTCCAGTGCCTACCGCCTCAATCCCTCCGTCGCGCACCGCGAACCTGGCCATTTGTGACAGGTATCGTGCTTCTACCAGAGCCGGGT
>JASLXL010000185.1 GCA_030740335.1 SAR202 cluster bacterium
ATATCAGGCATTAGGTAAAGACGAGGAAGCAGAGCAGGACTTTGATAAGGCAAATACCCTCTGGGACTACCCCGCTTTGGTAGGACCTTAATAAAAGGCGTTTCATGCACCAACATGTACCCAAATGCCCACGTAATAATGCTAAATGGGTGATGTCATGAGATACTATCTGTTACCAGATATTGTTCACTTGGCGTCTTGTGATTGACAAGCTCCTGAATTTCTTAGACTGTGTTCTAGCCATGTGTATACCTGCGTTAGCGAGTGGTGACGCTAGTTTTGTGAGAGCCTTGCTCAGTTGTGTGGCATCTTTAGGAATGTCAACAGTAGAATCCTTTGGAATTTGATGCATTTGCATTACGCACTCCGCTGGAAGTTTCCATATTATACCGTCCATATTTATGAGACACACGGTAGTACTAGGGAGATATTGAATGCTAACATCGGGACAGATAGCACATTTCGAGACCTTTGGGTTCTTAGTGTTGAAGCAACTCTTTACGCAGGAAGAAGCGATTATTATGAAGGATGAGGCCGAGGACATATTCGACGGATTCAGGGCTGATAATGTTTTTGAAGGACATCATTGGGAAGCCGTGCAACCATTCTTTGAGCGTAGACCGTTCCTATCAATGGTTCCTGACGATGACCGTATATACAATATCGGGGTCGACCTGTTAGGACCGGACTTTTTGCTCGAAGGCACTGAGGGCAACCTTCAAAGAGGCGATACTCCATGGCACGGTGGAATACCTGAGGTGGGCTCTCCGAGGCACATAAAGATCGGTTTTTATCTGGAGCCGTTAGCTAGGGAAACAGGTTGCCTCCGGGTGGTGCCTGGGTCGCACAATGTAGACTCTCCCGACCTGCTTGCCATTCTCAGAGATCGGAACTACGAACCCGATTTTAGGCCTTTCGGCATGGCGCCTGCGGATGTGCCTAGCTTTGCCATCGAGTCACGACCGGGCGATGTGGTGGTCTTTACAGAGGACGTGTGTCATGCTTCATTTGGCGGTATTGATCACCGACACCAGCATGCGCTTGTCTTCATGGCCAATCCGGAGACCGATGCTGAGGTGGCTTTTGTCCGGACCAAGTACGAGAAGTTAAAATACGGGCTTCGTCCAGCTGATTCGTACGTACACAGCGCAAGACCTCGCATCAGACGGATGGTGTCTAGGCTAGTGGAGTGGGGGTTTGAGACCTCTAGTATGTAAATGATAGGCTTTTGCATCCTATCTGGCAAAGTAGTAAATTTAGGGTTACCGAAAGGATTTAGTTTTGGGTAACAAACACAATTGACTCTACTAAAGGTTGAGAACGACTTCGTCAGTCTTACGCTGAGGGAGGAGAACGGCGAGTTCCGAATAATGCACAAGCCGTCAGGCCAGGTGTGGGCTGGGCCGGCCGGCCGGTTCTGCTCGATCACCCTAGATCCCACCGACGGCCGTCATAAGAGTGGTTTCGGCACCGACCGTGCTGAACTCGAAGTAGACCGCCCCGATGGTGTGGAGATATGTCGGAATGGCATTAGATTTGTCTACGCGCCCTACCACCGAATCAATACGGGCAAAACAGCCCTGCGGATAGAGTTTACCGCCACCCTCGAAGGGAAGGCTGATGTGGTGCTGGGCTACAGTGTGCTCCGCGAGGACCCGGCATGGCGGGTCCACTCCGTGACCATCGTGGACGACGCCATGCCCATTGCCGGCGAGGCAGGTTACGCGGTGCTACCGGCGCACCAGGGAGAAGTCGTCCCGGTGGGGTCACACTTCTCCGACCTCCCGGGGGATAGGTCAGTCTCGACACGCACCAGCGATGTCCTCGGCAGCTACTCGGGGGTCGGCTCATGGAACATGGCCATGTTTGCTTTAGTCAACGGGCCGTCCACCGCTGTGATCACGTGGGAAGACCCCGACGTTGAAGCCGGTGTCCGCGGTGAAGACACGGCCGACGGCCTCGGATGGCAGATCAGATCCACCGTGATCCTGAACCGCGAGGCCCGCCAAGTCAGGCTCCACTTCATGGAGAACGCGGGCTACGTGGACGTGGCCCAGTATTATCGCGTCGTGGCGAAAGAACGGGGCCTTTTCGACACACTAGCCGAGAAGATCGCTCGTGTCCCGGAACTGGAGAGGAACATCGGCGCGCTCAGGTTTACCGTCAGTCCCAAATGGGGCCGCTCCGCCGCCGCCGGCTGGATCACCTTCGTGGAAGAGGGGGAAAGCCGCATCGACTACACATTCGACGAGGTAGCCGAGATCACCGAGCACTTCGCTAAGGACCTCGGCGTCGAAAGAGGCCTCACTCTGGTCAAATCTTGGTCCCGTCGCGGCTACGACATGGACTACCCGGACCCGCTGCCGGCCGCCTCGGAGTGCGGCGGAAACGAAGCGCTGGCCCATGCCTCGGAACGGGTCCGAAACTTGGGTTGGCAGTTCGGCATCCACGACAACCCACTCATCCTGTTCAAAGAGAGCCCCTCCACCGACACCGCGGACGCGTTGGTCCGCATCGACGGCACTCCTGTCGACAGCGGGATAGGCGTCGCCCGGTGGCAACTCTACCAGTGCTGCCCGGATCGCATGATGAGGCACGCCCGCCGAAACTATCCCCAGTTCAAGGAACTGTTCCAGCTCAACTATCTGTACTCCGACCAACTTGCCGCCGTACCCTTGTACGAGTGCTTCAGCCCCGACCACCCCATGACACGGTGGCAGACCATAGAGGCCTACCGAAGGCTCACCGAGTACGGCAAGTCTCAGTTCGGGGTGGTAACCAGCGAGGTCGCCGACGAGTGGGCGGTACCGATCTTCGACGCCATGGGGCTATCCACTGACAATGCACACCCTTATGCCTACCCCATCCCGCTGTTCGAACTGGTCTACCGCGAGTGCGTCAACCTGGAGTCTTGGCCCTGGGGCTCGATGTCCCCCAGAGACATAATCAACACCATATCCAGAGGCCGCATGGTCTATCTGACCTTTCCCAACAGCGACTACCTCCAGAACGGCTTCGACGCAGAGCCGGCCAACGACCAGTGGTCGTCGTGGTGGAACCAGTTCCATAGCGAGGACAATCCCTTCCTGCGAGGCGACCAGGGTTGGGGCGAGCAATATGACCGGTATGACCGGCTCGTCAAGACTGTGTACGAGGTGCAGTCACACCTCAACCGTCTGACGGCGCATCAGCAGATGATGGACCATGTCTACCTGAATGTCGATCGAACGGCGGAGCGGGTGATCTTCGAGGATGGCACCACCATCGTCGTCAACCGTGGCAAATCTGACTATGACCACGAGGGCACGTTGCTCCCGAACATGGGATTCCTTGCCAGCGCCCCCACCTTCGTCGCCTTCCACGCTAGACGTCACGACGGAGTGGACTACCCCAAGGCCGCGCTGTTCACGGTCCGGTCGCTGGATGGTAAGCCCATCGGCGAGAGCAGGCAGGTTCGTGTCTATCATGGATTTGGCGTACCATCGATCACCATCGCGGGACGGACCTTCACGGTCCAACGTGAAGCCGTCCTGGACCCACGGGAAGGGTAGAAAATTAGGGCTGTGGGACTAGTAGATGGGTAGCGAGGATGCTATTGGGACCTATTGGGCTTTTGTGAGCAGTTATGTGTCAGAAGTAGGTTACTGGCTTACCATATTATCTACTTAGCGAAATTTTGGACAGGTTGTTGTGGGTAGTTACAGTTTGGTGAACTTCCTCAAGGCTAGTGAGAATGTCGCCTTTCTGGCATCCACGGAGACAGGACGCGCACTCGGCCATGGTTTTTGGATCTCTCGGGGCCCATTGGCAGGCCCACTAGGTCCGACTACTTCGGCTACTGGAGACGAGCTCAACACGGGCATAGCTCATCTTACGCATTTCTGTTCTATATGCCTCTCTGGCTGAAGGTTTGAATACGCCTCTTACGACCCATGCGAAGAGCACGATGCTTATTAGCCCCATGACACCTGACGTTCCCAGAGCAGCATTCGATGTACTTATGTGAACCAACCCGAAGACCAACCTGAGTGATACGCTCACATTGAGCAGGACAAAGACAATGTCCAACAGCCGGTGATGCGGTAAGAATGCTCCCTCAAACATAGGCAGCATACGGCATGCCATGCCTATGATCATCATCGTGATGAAGCCTATCCCTAGGACATGTAGAGATGGTGAAGCAACTGTGGCCTCGAACATCTCCGTATCGAAAAGGTTGCCTGCTGCTCGAGTTATTTCCAACAGGGACCATAGTGCCAGCCAGCCATAAGCTGCCCTGACGAACCACTCGTGTCGCACGTAGATACGTGCGACGTTCGGTCCCCTTTTTCCACTCGGCTCAAACAACCGCAACGCCAGAATGAATACAACGACGCCAAGAAATGCCAGCAACGAAGCAAGAACCATCCAAGCATCTGGAAGGTTCGCGAGCTTGCCGACCAGGTACACTAGGATGCCGATGTTCAGACTGGCGAAGGACACCCAACTCCAAAGAGCAAAGGGTTTCCGCAGTCTCAGGAAATTTGTTAGGGTCCGCAGGCTCACACCAAGCACGAACAACGTTACGAAGCCGGCAAGTGCGGCGTGCGCGAAAGCCTCGCCAAGTCGAGACGAGGCAACCGGAGACCCCCTGGATGCCATCTCCCAAACTATCCAGACGTGAATGAATACGGCCACAAGGAGCCATCCAAGCGCGGCTA
>JASLXL010000186.1 GCA_030740335.1 SAR202 cluster bacterium
ACTGGCTGCCAAAGTAATCCGAGGCGTCCGAAACCAGGTCAGGGTTCAGTACCGCAGCGGTGTTGACTGAGACCTTGTCTGCACCGGCCTCTAGCATGCGGCGTACATCCGCCACTGAGCGTATCCCTCCCCCGACTGTCAGCGGGATGAATACTTCCTCGGACACCCGTTTGACCACGTCGATCATCGTCTCTCGTCCGTCCGAACTGGCCGTAATGTCGAGAAACACTAGTTCGTCGGCACCCTCTCGATCGTAGAAAACCGCCAACTCACGAGGGTCTCCTGCGTCGCGGATGTTCTTGAAGCTGACACCCTTGACGACCCGTCCACCGTCGACATCGAGACACGGGATTATGCGCTTGGTGAGCATGGCTACGTCCTTGTGACCATGAGGTATTGGTCAGCATTCAGTTCATGGCGTTCAAGTGTCTGAAATCCCAGATTTCGCAGCTTCTCTTGCATGGTTTCGGGATTTATGCGCCGCGGAATGGGCGGCCCGTATCCCATGTCGCGTTTGTGCCACTCGAGGACAGCAATCCAACCGTTGTCATTGAGGCAACGCTGTACTTCGCTGAGCAGAGCGTCCATGTTGTGGGTCTCCTGAAGCACAAAGGCCAGTAGAGCGCCATCAAGCGCGTTGTCGTACAGCGGAAGGCGATTTTCTTTGGATAGGGCAACCGCGGTGTTTGTGAGGCCCTCCGCATCCAAGGACCGTTGAACTGCGTCCAGCATCTTCTGCTGGATGTCTAGTGCGTGAACTCGGCCTTCTGTCAGGTATCTGGCCAACGGAAGTGTGAGGAACCCGGGCCCGCAGCCGATGTCGGCGACCACGTTTTGTGGAGTGATGGGCAGAGCGGTCAACAGTGCGCAGGTGTCGATGGCCTGTCGTCGTTCGGGCGACACCAGCACCTGCATATTGTCGGGATTGAATTTCCCCTGGATGCTCATCGCCGTACCGGCTCTGTGCCTGGCCCGGAGAGCGCCGCAATAGTCTCCGGAAGGTCGATGTCGCCGGTGTAGACTGCTTTGCCAACGATGGCCGCCTCGACACCGATACGTTCCAACTCCAACAGATGCGCGAGGGATGAAACGCCGCCGGCGATGATCACTTCCAGGGGTGTGGACTCCACCAGTTCGGAGATGGCGCGAAAGTTGGGTCCGGTCAATGTGCCATCCACGGCTATGTCGGTGTAGATGAGTCGCATCACACCGGCCGCCTCCACGCCCTTCACGACATCCGAAGCCGCCATCCCACTCGTCTTGGTCCAGCCCTGCAGCATCACTACTCCGTCCTTTGCGTCGACACTGACCACTACTGCGCGGGCTCCAAGCTCTTCGCAGAGTGCACGGGCAAAGTTGGGCTCCGTGATGGCTGCGGTACCTGCAATTATGCGATCGACGCCACTTGCAACGGCGGCCCTGGCGGTTGCGACATCGCGAATCCCTCCGCCAAGCTGCACCGGCACTGTGGCCTCGGACGCGATCGTAGAAGCTACATCGTGGTTGATCGCACGCCCCTCGCGTGCTCCGTCCAGATCGATTACGTGGAGTCGCGTGGCGCCCTGATCGACCCATTGAGAGGCCATCTCAGTGGGGTCGTCAGAGTAGACCGTCTCGCGGTCGTAGTCGCCCTGGAAGAGACGGACGCACTTGCCGCTCCTGATGTCTATTGCTGGTATCACTTCCATCGGCGCCTAGGCTTCCCCATCCAGCCGACCGGCGAAGTTTCGGTAGATCTGCAGGCCCACGTCACCGCTCTTTTCAGGATGGAACTGGACAGCGACCAGATTGTCGCGGATGACCGCGCTGCAGAATTCGATTCCGTAGGATGTCGTGCCTGCCACCACGTCTGCGTCGATTGGGTCGGCGTAGTAGCTGTGGACAAAGTAGAAATTGGTGTTTTGAGGAACACCCTCGAACTCCGGGTACTCCTGTTGGAATGCAACCTGGTTCCATCCCATGTGAGGGACCTTTGCCCCCTGAGGTAGCCGTCTGACCCGGCCTGAAATGAGTCCGAGGCCTGGCTCGTCGCCCTCATCGGAGTCGTCCAGAAGTAGATGCAGCCCCAGGCAGACCCCAAGGAACGGCTTGCCACTGACTATGAAATCCTTGATGGGTTGCACGAGGCCACGCTCTCGAAGGTGGCGCAGCGATGAGTCGTTGGCGCCCTGTCCGGGAAATACCATGCCGCTCGCGCCGCTTATCTTGAGTGGGTCGCTGGTAATCACGGCTGTGACGGACGCCTTTTCGAGCGCCTTCTGGACCGAGCGTAGATTGCCAGCCTGGTAGTCTATGATTGCCACGTAGTCCTTGTTCATAGCGCAACTATCGTAGCATAACGCCTTGCGGACACTGCAGAGGAGTCCGGTGTGGTTAGGGTTGAGCGGTTGCACTGCCAGTAAGACAAAAAATATAAATAGAAATTTCTGAGGGACACTCTCGGGCTCCTCGCATAGGGGCGTGTCCGTCTGTACACTCCCTTTCGACCTATGCCTCGCCGGTGGTCAGTTCGATGGGCAAGGCTCGGTCTTCGAACCTGGCCAGTACGAATAGCAGGTCGGACAGACGGTTCAGGTACCTGAGCACCTCTGGGTTCGGCATCTTGCCGTCCTCGTGCAGCGCCACTACCCTTCGTTCACCCGTTCGTAGCATGCTACGGGCTAGGTCCAGGGCCCCCGAGCCGGCAGAGGCGCCAGGCACGATGAAGGCTTGGGGCAATTTCATCTGTGGGAGCATCTCGTCGATGTCCTCCTCGAGGGCGGTTACCATTTCGGCGGTTGTCTCTGAAAAGTGGGTCTGGAGCATCTCCCGGTTTGCGGGGTCGGTGGCAAGTTCGGCCCCAACGGTGAACATCTCACGCTGCACACGGAGAAGCACCTCTTTGACGTGCACATCCTCACACAACGCCCGAGCGAGCCCCATCGCCGATACAGCGGAGTCGGTAGAACCGTAGGCCTCTGTCCTGGGGTCAGACTTAGAGACCCCGTCTCCGAAGAGCAGTTTTGTTTGACCTTCGTCTCCTCGCTTCGTGTATATCTTTGGCATTGTGCCCTCTGTATGCAGGATGTTGGATAGGGTACACCCTGCGGAGCAATGAAAGCATTAGTCATTCAGAAGGATGCTCTCAGGCACTAGTTGATAATAGAGATGCCCATTTGCACATTCAACTAGTTGCCCGAAGAGCCCTTCGACAGGCTCAGGGTGAGCGGATCATGGTGGTGGTTCGTGGACAGGGTGATACTCTAAGGATATCTGCATGAACGGGATTGGGGTGGGTTTCTTACTCATGGTGGGCCGGTCGAACCACGGCTTTTGCTTGTGTTAGACATGTGAGGCCCCTCGCCGATCGGCGAGGGGCCTCGTTTAGAAACTTGCGTTTCTCCAGTGGTCGTTAGGCTACCTTGATCTCTATCTGCCTGGCCTTCTTCTCTTCCTGTTTTGGAACTGTGATGGTCAGGATACCGTTGTCGTATGTGGACTCAGCCTTATCCGCGTCTACCGTGTCCGGTAGTCGGATGGATCGCTGGTAAGAGCCCGTCCGTCGCTCCCTCAGCAGATACTCCGTCTCTTCTCCCTGGGCCTCTGATGGGGATTCCGCGTTGATAGTGAGTACCTTGTTCTCGATTCCTGCCTTGATGTCCTCGGGATTGAACCCGGGGACGGTTGCCTTCACGACAATGTTATCGGCGTCCTGGGCTACGTCTAGGGGCAGTCGCCAACTGGTGCTCTCACCGTTTCGCACGCCTTCGTCCCGCCACAGCCTGTTCAGTGCAAACTCGAACCGTCTCGTGTCCGTGAATGGGGCCCATCGCTGCAAAACCATTTGATTCCTCCTCCGTACGTCTCATATACATCACGTTAATTATTGTAGATACTATAAGTAGCATCTGTCAAGTATATTATAGTTATTACTATAGAAAAGAAGGTGGTGGCAGATAAGTTATGCTAAAATGACAATCAAATCGGATACCTCCCGGAAGGAAAACGTACGAGCGGATGGCAGACTACTACAGGACACTGGGCGTCAAGAAGGGCGCCGACGAGAAGGAGATCCGGCAGGCGTTCAGGCGGCTTGCGCGCCAGCATCACCCTGATCTTAACCCGGGCGACGAGAAGGCCGAGGGGAAGTTCAAGGAGATCAATGAGGCTTATGGAGTGCTCTCGGATGCCGAGTCCCGCAAGGCATTCGAGAGGTACGGAGAGAACTGGAAGCAGGCCGACCAGATCGAAGCGCAGCAGAGACGCTATGGCGGTGGAGGCGGAATCCACGATCCGTTCTCAAGCTTTGAAGACCTCCTGGGCGGATTTTCGCGGGGAGGCCATCGAAGGCCAGCGCCCCCTGCTCGTCTGGAGACGGGTATCGACGTGAGTTTGGAAGAGGCCCTGGAAGGTTCCAAGCGTACCGTTACCATCACAGTGGGTGGAAGCGAGCGTCGCATCGAAGTCAGTATTCCCCCGGGCGTGTATACCGGGTCTGTCGTGCGGGTAAAACCCGGTGGCCAGCAAGAGTTGTTGCTGAACGTGACCGTTATGCCTCATAACCGATTTACCCGCAAAGGGATGGACTTGATCATGGAAGCCGAGGTACCGGTGGAGGATGCGGTGCTTGGTGGTGAGGTAGAGGTACAGACGCTGCGGGGAAAACTGCGGATCACGGTGCCTCCGAATACCCGGGGAGGGAAGAGGATACGCCTGGCAGGGCAGGGTATGCCGAAGCTCGGTGCATATGAGACCCTTGGGGATATGTTTGTGGTGATTCGGCCCCAGATTCCGAAAGACCCGACCGACGAGGAACTGGACCTGTTTCAACAGCTGAAAGCACTACGGTCCTAGCGGAGGTGACATGTGATGTCGATGAATGAGGTGCTTGGATTCGAGGAGCCCTGTTTCGTCATCAGTGTGGCCGCGCGCATTGTGGGGGTGCAGACCCAGACGCTTAGGTACTACGAGAGCCTGGGGCTGGTGCAGCCGGCGCGGACCAACGGTGGCCAGCGGGTGTATTCGCGGCGGGACGTCGAGCGAGTGCGGCGAATGCGCAGCTTGATTGATGACCTAGGGGTTAACCTTGCGGGGGTCGAGGTAGTGATCAACCTGTTGGACCGTCTGCAGGAATCGGACTCAGAGAAGAGGCGGCTGGAGATCGAAAACGAGCGCCTCCGGGGCCTGCTGGAGGCGCTTCAGGGTGTCTAGGGGTCTCATCGCAGAGCGGGCGAAGTTTGCACAGCATCCAATGAGATTAGTGTTTTGACCATGCCGACTCGTTGCACTCTGCGGTAAATGTCCCATTCTTCCTGTATACTATCGTATTGAATTCGCCTTGACTACAGCTAGGAGTTTAGCTAGCCAAATGGCACAAGAAAATGACCAGCCTGAAGAGCAGGAGTGGGTCGAGCCCGAAGGACTAGTTGTGAAGCAGGTGCGATGGGCCTGGATCTGGGCTTCTGCCCCGTGGCTGATTGGCTTCCTGATAGTTTCGATGGTCGTCCCCGAACTTGCAATTGCAGAGCCGGTCACTGCTGCCGTGATCGTGGTCGTTATCATCGTCCCCCGCTACTTCGTGTGGCGGCGGACGCGATACACCATCGCCGACGAGGTGCTGCTCTATCAGCGTGGCGGTATCATGAGTGCGAAGGCATACCCGTTGCCTTGGTGGCGGATCAGCGACGTGCAAACGAAACACGGGATGTTTGGCAGGGCCATTGGCTACAAGAGCGTGAATGTTATGATGAACAACGGCGCGGTAGCCAGCATGGGATATCTGCCAATGAATTCCGACGCCGAGGAGTTGATACGCGAGAAAATCGATGCGGCGGAGCCTCCCCCAGACGCGGAGATGCCGGACGACGAACCGGGCTCGGAAGATCCTGGGGACGATGCACCTGGGCCTTCAGGCGCGGGTGATGCCTCAAAGTTTGATCCCGAGGCCCCCAAGTATGACCCCAAGAACGGATAGCTGTCGAGTGGCGCGATGACGGGCAGTCGAGGCTCCCACACACTCATCCGTGCTGGCCGTCTGATTGATGGGCTGGGAGGTCCGCCGATTGAGCGGGCGGCGCTTTTGATCCAAGACTCCACGATCTTGGCTGTCGGTCCCGAAAAGGACGTCTCTGCCCCCGAAGGCGCTCCTGTTAAGAATCTTGATTACTCAGACAAGACGGTCATGCCCGGCATGGTCGACTGTCATACCCACCACAATGGTTTCGGCGATGGCCGCGCAGGCGACGACTTAGCCACGCTGCCCGACGAAATTCTGGTTCTCAAGTCGGCACGCAACGCGCGGACGTCGCTGCTCACTGGCGTCACCACGTTTCGCGAGAACGGTCCCAAGAACGCCACTATGTTGCGGCTCAGGGACGCCATCAGGTCTGGGCGTGAGTTAGGGCCGAGAATGGTGCTCTGCGGGCGTCCAGTGGCGATCATCGGCGGGCATATGGACTATATGGGTTCTTCGGCAACAGGTCCGGTCGCCGGTAGGGCGATGGTTCGCCAGCTGGTGAAAGAGGGCGCTGACTATATCAAGATTACCGCTACGGGCGGCAGTACCAGGACATCGTTTCCGATGCTGCCCTCGTTCAACGTGGACGAGCTGAGCGCCATCGTTGATGAATCCCACAAGTTCGGCAAGCTCACAGCCACGCACTGCTCGTCTACACAGGGCATCATCAACTCGCTCGATGCTGGCGTAGACATGATCATCCACTGCATATTCAAAGACGCTGACGGCACAGACCGGTTCCGTGAAGACGTCGCGGAGCGTATCGGCAATCGGAGTGCATTCGTCAACCCGACACTCCATGTAGCCAGATCGACCATCTGGGCGCTGGAGCATAAGAAAGCCGACACCGGCCTGACGCCAGCCGAGCAAGCCAAGCTCGACGACCAGTCACGCCAGTTCGAATCCAGGATGGAGGACGCACGCAGGCTCACTGAGATGGGGTTGAAGCTGATCACCGGTTCTGACTCGTCCTGGGGCGACTATATGCTGGGGAACACGATGTACGAGACCGAATGCCTGACTATGGCCGGGCTTTCAAACATGCAAGGCTTGCAGTCGGTGACGGGCGAAGCGGCAAAGGCGCTGGGGGTCGACGACGAGGTCGGCACTCTGGAACCTGGCAAGCAGGCCGATGTAATTGCCATGCCCGGCAATCCCGACGAGAACTTGAACGCGCTCTGGGATGTGACAGATGTGATGATGGCGGGCAAGATCATCGATCGCGGCTCGACGGGCCCGATAGCGGCCACACGCCAGCACGTTCCACATAGTCACGGATAGCTGAATACCGGGCGGCGATCGACAGACTCACTGTGAGCGGTAGTTTGCGGGCGTGTCCGAGATATAGATATTCATTTTTCGTCTTTCTTGTCAATAGTGCTATTAGCAGACAGGAGGTCCACATGGCCCGCGACGGCGGATTCAAGCTGATAAAGGCGGCGAGAGTAATTGACGGTACCGGCGGTTCCCCTATCGAAAGGGGCGCGGTGCTTATCGAGGGCGATAAGGTTAGGGACGTGGGCTCAGAAGAGAGCGTAACGGCGCCGGAGGGAGCCCCTGTCGAGGAGCATGTCTACGAAAATCAAACTGTACTTCCCGGCCTGGTCGATGGCCACGTCCATCTGATCGGTATCGGTGACGGTCGCGCGGGCGACGAGTTGACGACGCTGCCTGACGAGATTTTGACCCTGCAGGCGGCCCGCAACGCCAGGGCTCACCTGTATTCTGGCGTCACGACAGTACGTGATTGCGGCGCGAAGAACCAGACCACGCTGATGCTGCGCCAGGCTATGGAGATGGGCATTACCGTAGGCCCGAAGCTCGTCCTCGCTGGTCGGCCAATCGCAATCATAGGCGGCCATCTGAACTACTTCGGCACCACGGCCACCGGTACCGTCGAGGGCCGCGCGGCCGTGCGCCAACTGGTGAAGGAAGGCGTCGATTTCATCAAAGTAACTGCCACCGGTGGCTCCACCAGGACATCTGTTGTTGGCAGGCCGTCCTTCACCATGGAGGAGATCAGGGCCATAGCAGACGAGGCGCACAAGTTCGGTATTCACGTGGCCGCCCACTGCACCAACACCGAGGGCATTCGCAATGCCGTCGAGGCCGGCGTCGACACTGTCATCCACGGCACGCATCATGAGCCCGATGGCTCGGTTGCCTACGACCCGGAATTGAGCGAGCGGATGGCAAAGGATGGCATATTCCTCAATCCGACGATTCACCAGGCGCGAGAGCGCATCTGGCAGCTCGAGGAGATGGCGAAGACCAGATTGCTCACCGAGGAGGAGCAGGTCTCTGTAGACAAATACAACAGCAAGTGGGCGGAGGACGTCGCCTACTGGGCCCGCGTACGGTCCGACGGCGTAACCCTGATTGCAGGCTCTGACGCCTCCTGGATGTGGTACAAGCTGGGCGGGACCAGTTTCCAGGACGAAATTCTGGCCCACTCCGATATCGGAATGACCCCGATGGAGGCTATCGTTTCGGGCACTCGTGACTCCGCCCGCTCGTCATGGGTCGAGGACGAGGTAGGCACGCTGGAGGCGGGGAAGCAGGCCGACGTGCTGGTGGTTGACGGCGACCCCTCTCAGGACGTGAAGGCACTTCGAAACGTCGTGGACGTGTTCCAGGGCGGCAATGTCGTGGACCGGAGCGGCGTGATCTAGGAAGTGCTAGTCTGCCACCCCATGTCGCCCTGAGCGGATGCAAAGGGTCTGAGGTGGTGAGGTCTTGCTTCTACGTCCGCAGGTGTGTGGCCGACTAGTCGCGAGGGCGGCGGAGTCTGGCCCCTGCGAATAGCAGCAGCAAGCCCACGACTTCGGCGAGTGTCAAAATGCCGGCCAGGATCCGGACAGTTCCGATCTCAGTGACAAACAAAAAAGTGGACCCTGTAACCAGAGTCCCCTTTTTCGTCGTCGGGATTACTTTACTTTTGGATGGGCGCGCCGACTATGCTGCCATACTCCGTCCAGGAGCCGTCGTAGTTCCGGACCTTGTTGAAGCCCAGAATTTCTGAGAGCACGAACCAGGTGTGAGACGAACGCTCACCGATACGGCAGTAGGCGATGGTCTCATTATCGGTCTTGAGTCCTTTGTCTAGGTAGACGTCGCGCAACTGCTCAACGCTCTTGAAGGTGCCGTCGGCCTCGTTCACAGCCGTGGCCCACGGTATGTTGGCCGCGCCGGGGATGTGTCCTCCACGCTGCGAGCCCTCTTGGGGCAGGTTCGCTGGGGCGAGGAGCTCGCCTGAAAACTCGGCGGGCGCCCCTAACGTCGATCAGCCCCACGTTGTTGCGGGTGGATGCGACCTCAATGACGTAGTCGCGTGTTGCTCGGATACTGGGGTCAGCGTCACTAGCGCGGTAGACGCGCTTTGCCGGGCTTGGGACATCTGTGCTCGTATCGCGGCCCTCGTCGACCCACTTCTGGCGACCGCCGTTCATCAACTTGAGCTTGCGGTGTCCGTAGAGCCTCATCTGCCAGAAGGCGTAGGCGGCGAACCAGTTGTTGTTGTCGCCGTAGAGCACCACGGTGGTGCTTTTGGCAATGCCGGAGCCGCCAAGGAGTCCCTGCATCTGCTCTTTCTTCAGGATGTCCCGTCGCAAGGTGTCATTGAGCTGGGTTGTCCAATTCCACCCAACGGCCCCGGGGACGTGGCCCTGCTCGTATGCCTCGGTATCGACGTCGACCTCGACTATCGCCACGTTATTGTCGGTTAGGTGCTCGGCTACCCAATCCGTTTCGACTATCGATTCAGGATGTGCCACTTTCGCTGCCATGTCGACCACCACTTGTTGTTACACCGACTCTCGTTTATATCAACTAGGAACAAGAAAAAAAGGGGGATCCCTGAGCGGGCTTGTTTCGAGTCCGCTCAGGATAGTTCCTCTGACTCCCGGCCCTCTGGCGGTCTCAGGACAGTTAGAGGGGCCGAGCCCCATCGCTGTCCACTATCAAGAGTCTGGCTGACCTGCTAGGTTGTCGCCGGAGCCAGTCCGCAAAATATCTCGTAGTCAATCAACTCCGTCACTGTCGGGCTGTCCCCGCAGAGAGGGCAATCCGGGTTGCGCCTGATCTTGACCTCTCGGAAATCCATGTCGAGGGCGTCGATTAGCAGGAGCCGTCCGGTTAGCGTCCGCCCCAGGCCCATGAGTACCTTTGTAACCTCGGTGGCTTGGATGCTTCCAACCAGCCCCGGCAACATGCCGAGAACTCCGGCCTCTGCGCAGCTCGGTACCTCGCCCGGTGGCGGCGGCTCCGGGAATACGCAGCGGTAACAGCCCTGGCCTGGGATGTAGGTTGTCGCCCGACCGTCGAAGATGAGGATGCTTCCATCGACTAGCGGCTTTCCGCTCAGGAACGCGGCATCGTTGATCAGGTATCTGGTGGCGAAGTTGTCCGCGCCGCTGACGATGACGTCATAGTCTGCCATGAGTTCTATGGCGTTCTCCGATGTGATCGGCACCTCATAGGTGTTAACGGTTACGTCCGGGTTGTACGCCAGCAGAGTTTCCTTTGCCGACTCCACCTTGCTGCGTCCGATGTCGGCATTTTGATGCAGCGTCTGTCGCTGCAGATTCGTCACGTCCACCGTGTCGTAGTCGACGATACCGATGGTCCCGACCCCTGCAAGAGCCAGGTAGATCGCGACGGGCGAGCCGAGACCTCCCGCGCCGATGATCAGCGCCTTCGATTCCAGCAACTTGCGTTGTCCCTTGCTGCCCACCTGGGGCATGATGATGTGCCGGCTGTAGCGCTGTACCTGATAAGGAGTTAGCGATTGTGTTGCAACCATTCCTGTCTCCGCCTCCTGACTGTTGCCTGCCCCTGAGGGGCGGCGATGGCTCCCAAATCCCATTCGAATGATTTGATGCACAAAAACGAAAAACGCTCCACGACGCATATAGAGTGGCGGCACTGGAGCGTTGAAGGGCTGATGGGGAGACGACCAAAGGCCGTCTTATTCTAGGGTTAGCCTGGTTCGCAGGACTCCGCTACCTACGTTGAGTGTTGACGCAACACCTCGTACAGGTAACGGTCACGGGCGTGGTGAGTGCACGGATGGCAGTATATTTGGGACCAGATCGCTGCATTGTTTGGGGCCTCTCTCTGGACGACGGCAGACGGACCACACGTCGATTTCGTACCCTACGAGTATAGCACGACGCACCTGTACCATCAATGAGCGCACATGTTGATTGCGCCCCGCCGCAGGCTCCGCATGTTGCTTATTCGGCAATCGTTGCGCGCTTGAAGAGATCTAACGGAGCACGACGAGTCGGAGCCGTTTTGCCAGGTTGTATAATTGGAGACGATTCCAGTTTCCAATGCAAGTCTTGCTGGAGGCATCCGAATGGCTCAGGCCGCCAAGATGAGTGCTTTCGACGAGGTGAATGTCTTTTTCGACCGGTCTGCGGACCGGCTTGGGCTCGATGATGGCATTCGTCAGATGCTGCGGCGGCCCTGGCGTGAGTTGGGGGTCGCTGTACCAGTTCGGATGGACGACGGCAGCGTGCAGGTATTCTCAGGCTATCGCGTCCAACACAACGGCGCGAGAGGGCCATACAAGGGCGGCATCCGTTTCCATCCACAGGCTGACCAGGAGGAGGTCCGGGCACTCGCCTCCTTGATGTCCTGGAAGACTTCACTGGTCAACATCCCCTTCGGTGGGGCAAAGGGTGGTGTTCAGTGCGACCCCAGAACTCTGAGTAAGGAGGAGCTGAGGCGGCTTACACGGCGCTACACTACGAACATAGAGCACATGTTGGGCGTAAACCGCGACATCCCGGCGCCCGATATGGGCACTAACTCACAGACCATGGCATGGATGATGGACGCCTATAGCAGCATCCACGGCTACACGCCCGGGATTGTGACTGGCAAGCCGATCGAGTTTGGAGGCTCAGTGGGCCGCGAGGCGGCCACAGGGCGTGGCACCGTGTTCATCATCGTCAACCTGGCCAAAGATATGGGTATTGACCCTGCCGGTGCACGAATTGTGGTGCAGGGTTTTGGCAACGTCGGGATATGGACCGCAAGGCTGCTTCAGGAGATGGGATGCTCGGTAATCGGGATATCCGACATAGGGGGCGGCATCTATAGCAAGTCCGGTATCGATGTCGACGCAGCAATCGAACACAAGAAACGGTCGGAACTGTTCTCCGATATGCATGGCGTCGATCATCTCACGAACGAGGAGCTACTGGAGTTGGAGTGCGACTTTCTGGTTCCAGCGGCCATTGACGGCGTCATTCACTATGGCAACGCTTCAAGGATCAAGGCCAGGGTCATTGTGGAAGCCGCCAATCATCCCTTGACGCCGGAGGCCGACGAGATCGTCAACGACAGGGGCATACCTGTTCTTCCAGACATCCTAGTGAATGCCGGTGGAGTGATCGTCTCTTACTTCGAGTGGACGCAGAACCTCTACCAGCACCAGTGGGAGGAGGCGCGGGTAAACGATGAGCTTAGCAAGATCATGACCAAGGCCTACGAGGATGTGAGGGAGACCGCGCGTAGAGATGGAATAACCTACCGCGAGGCGGCATTCGATATTGGCGTAGGCCGAGTGGCCCACGTAGCAGACATCCGCGGTTTCATCTAGGCGCTCCGCGCGCTTTGCTGGGCGTGGCGTGGGTTTTCGAGAGACAGAGCACTAATAGTCCAAATCTTCCGGACGTGCACTAGGTGACGCCGTGGTACTTTCAGATCTCATGTACGAAGGGATATAGTATCTTCCGGTGATATAATGAGAACGACTTTTTGGGGCGGGGCCGCGCTTGCAAGGCCTCCCCGGGGAGCTACGTGCGGTGCTTTTGGCATTGGACATTGGCAACACGAATATCAGCGTTGGTGTCTTCGACAGTGACGGGGGGCCGGATCATGAGCCCACGGCCACTTGGCGGATAGCCACGGATCGCGACCGTATGCCAGACGAGTACGGTCTGCTCCTGTCCAACCTGCTCTCGCTCAAAGGATTTACTGTAGGCGACATTTCGTCTGCGGCGATTTGCAGTGGTGTGCCTCCGCTGACACCTGTGTTCCAAGAGGTCTGCACGGGACCGTTTGGGGTCGAGCCGATGGTCGTTGGCGCTGGCGTCAAGACCGGTGTCAGAATTTTGTATGACAGCCCTCGGGATGTCGGCGCAGACCGCATCGCCGATGCGGCAGCGGCCCTTGCGCTTTACGGCGGTCCGGCGATAGTCGTGGACTTTGGGACAGCGACTGTGTTCGATGCAATCTCAATGGATGCAGAGTACGTTGGTGGGGCCATCGCTCCTGGCATATCGGTGGCTGCAGACTCCCTCTACCACAGCACATCGCAACTCAGGCGGGTCGAGCTCGATCGACCCTCATCTGCCATCGGTCGCAACACAGTGCATGCGATACAGTCCGGGCTCGTGTTCGGCTATACGGACATGGTCAAGGGCATGGTCGCGCGGTTTGACGAGGAGTTGGGAGGCGGCTGCAAGGTTATCGCCACGGGTGGCCTCGCGGATTTTTTTTCGAAGGAAGCGGGTATATTTGACGTGGTACTCCCGAATTTGACGCTATCTGGCCTCCAGATTATCCATGCACTAAACTCGTAGGCGTGAGGATTACCGCAGAGATCGCTGAGTAGGAATGTGGAAAATGTGCGGAACACCCGATCGTGGGCCGAATCCGCCTAGTTGGTATGAATAGCACTCCGTGTTCTCCGAGCTCTCTGCGGTAGAATGGATTTGATCGGCATTGGCCTTTACCACGTGAAAAGGAAGGGACCAGAAGATGCCAAGCCCACTTGATGGACTCCCCGTAGTGTTGGGGGTCAGCGGAAGCATCGCCGCTTACAAGGCGGTGGACCTCGCCAGCAAGTTGACCCAGGCCGGCGCACTAGTCGACGTCGTCATGACGTCGAGTGCGCACGAGTTCGTGACGGCTCTCTCTTTCCAGAGCATCACCCACCGGCCCGTGACGTCCGACCCCTTTGACCCGCAGACCGAAATGGGCATCGATCATGTCGCCGTTGCCGAGCGTGCGGGCATTGTGGTGGTGGTCCCTGCCACCGCCAACACCATAGCGAAGATGGCACACGGCCTTGCAGACGACGCATTGAGCGTCATGTTGCTGGCCACTGCGGCTCCCGTGATCGTGTGCCCCGCTATGGATGGAAACATGTACGCTAACTCGGCGACGCAGTACAACCTCGAAACATTAAAGGACAGAGGGATCACTATCGCTGGACCGGATGTGGGCCGGATGGCTTCGGGCTTGGTGGGTGCGGGTCGCCTCATAGAGGTCCGAGAGATTATTGGCTACATGTCTATGGTTCTAGGACGTAGTGGCGACCTGGCAGGGCGAAAGATAGTGTTGAGTGCTGGTGGCACTCAGGAACCGATCGACCCTGTCCGATTCATCTCGAATCGCTCATCCGGAAAGATGGGCTATGCGATCGCCGAGGCCGCCAGAGACAGGGGGGCTGCGGTCACGATCGTAGCCGCCCCAGGCGCGCTGGCCGATCCGGTGGGCGTGCAGGTGGTGCATGTGGAGACTGCAATGGAGATGCAAAATGCCGTCTCAGCCGCATCCGAGGATGCCGACGCCCTAATCATGGCTGCGGCGGTTGCCGACTGGCGGCCCAGGGATGCAGCGGATCAAAAGCTGAAGACTGGCAAGGCTGTCTCGTCGGAACTCCAACTCGTAAAGACCTCAGACATCATCGCGGGAATTTCGCGCGAGGGGCTGGTCAAGGTTGGTTTCGCCGCCGAGACAGAAGACCTGGAGAGCAATGCGCAGGGCAAGCTAACTAGAAAAGGGATCGACCTAATCGTGGCCAACGATATCAGCGCCGAGGGCAGCGGCTTCGGCTCCGACACCAACGAGGTCGTGCTCATCGATGCGGACGGCGGCCGCGAGACCCCCGGGCTGTTGCCGAAGTACGAGGTAGGCCACAGGATCCTCGACAAGGTCAAGGAGTATATGAAATGATGGTACAAGAACGTGCTCTGTAGTATCGCTGAGCGACTCCAAGCGACCGTAACTGTCAAGACGATCATGGAGACCCAGTCGAGTTTGCCGGCCGTACGTCATCCCTGTGGCGCGAGTGCGCTATGTCTTCTCCGGTGGTGGCGGAACCAAGGGAGCGGACACTGAACTGGAGGATGATGGGGGTACGGTCGGTTCGGTTCGTTGTGCCGCCGTTGAAAACGCCTCTGCCGAGTCGGGCCACGCTGTTACTGACGGCGACATAGTTCAGCCTCAGCGTGCCCTGATTTTCGCCGCCACCTCCATGGCCTCCACCGCCATTCACATTGGTCAGGGTGCACCCGGATATGGCAACCGTACCGATGGCCGTCAGGAAAACGAGGCTGGAATTGTTGCCGCTGATTGTGAAGCTGGAGGCGCCGGGGCCGGCAATAGTCAGATCGTCGAGGACCGTCAACCTGCTGCTCGATAGGGTGATTGTCTCTGTAACGCTGAAGTTGATCGTGTCGCCGGGATTCGCGTCGGTTATCGTTTGTCTCAGGGTGCCTGCGCCGGTATTACCTAGGCTGGAGAGCGTAAGCGTCGCGGCCTCGACCCTAGCGGGAGACTCTGCCAACGCTGACATCAGTACCATCGCAATGATCGCCGCGGCCAACAGAAGCATTCTGTTTCGCATGGGTCTGTTAGCTACCCGGACGAGCGGCGTGAGATCTGAGTTATGTACCAGGGGCTTAGACAGGATGGCAGTTCAGCGTGTCGCCAAGGTCAATTATTACGGTCCACGCGGAGCCCGTGCCGCAGTCATCGTTGACTGCCCTCGTCACGACTCCTAAAATACTTTGATTCCTCCTTCACTAGACCGATGAGGTTCAACTGCAATGGATGAGACCGCGACTGACTCCAGCATGGCCAAGGCCTACGACCCTAAGGCCACGGAGCAGAGTATCTACGAGTACTGGCTTGAAGGTGGCTACTTCACGCCGGAGATCGATCGCTCACGCAAACCCTTCGTCATCATGATGCCTCCCCCCAACGTGACCGGTCAGCTTCATATGGGCCATGCCCTTACCGTGGCGCTGGAAGACCTGATGACGCGGTGGCACAGGATGCTCGGCGACCCAACTTTGTTCCTCCCGGGCACGGACCACGCCGGCATCGCGACCCAGGTTGTGGTCGAACGCATGCTGGCTGCCGACAATTTGACACGGCAGGACCTTGGCAGGGAGGCGTTTACAAAGACAGTCTGGGAGTGGGTAGATCGCTATGGGAGCAGGATATACGAGCAGCTAAAGCGGCTCGGCGCGTCGTGCGACTGGACCCGCCAGGGATTTACTCTGGACGAAGGCCCCAGCAAGGCTGTGC
>JASLXL010000187.1 GCA_030740335.1 SAR202 cluster bacterium
GCTGGCTGTCGACGACCATGCATTCGTTGTGGAACCGCCTCGCTTCCTCGGACGACATCGAGGGTTTTTTGCGCGTTGTCACCATGTGTTCGCTCCCATAATACTGACTTGGCTGGATACTAACTGTGAAGTATTCTCATGGCAAGGCCCTGTAGCAATGTGAAAACTATTCCACCCACGGACACGACGATTCCCGGCGCCACCCTCTGCGTGACCCCCTCGTGGAGGTAGGTCATGGCGAGCACGGCCACTCTATTGCTCCGTGGGATGTCCAACGCCAGTGTAAGGGCGGCGACGGCCCTAACCCAAACGCCGAAAATGGTAACGGGAATCCGAGGGAGGCATCGCCCTCGGCCAGCGCCTGAACAGACCATATCCGGCCCACCATGGGCAAGATCGCTGCCGGGGCCATGAGCCCAGCCGGATAGTGCGTATTAGGCGCACCCCGACCTATCGCCCGGCGTTGCGACTATGACGATGGGGAAAACTGCGGTCACGACCACTCCGATTATGCCGTCGTAGAGAGCGCCAAAGCTCGGGGTAGTCTCCATGACCAGAATTCCGGAGAAGCTCCAGAGGACCGCTGAAGCCAGTCCCATTTTCGCTGACCATCTGCAGACGGCCCTTGGCAGAAATTCGGGCCACGCGAATGCCACTGCCGCACGTGGAGAGCGAAACGGTCGATGACCAAGAAGGAGCACTTGCGCCGAATGAAGACCAGGTTGGCTGCCCTAAAGCAGCACGCAAAGCCCAGGAACCCTGTCACAGGCAGGAGCGCTCTAGTTGAGTCAGCAGGCCGAGCCTCTGGCCGTCGACGGGAAGGCGATTCAGCCTGGGGGCTGGAGATGTCACTCCAGCGCTGGTACCCCACAAAGAATATTATCGTCGAGGGCCAGTGAGTTAGATAGGGCAAGGCCGGGCTAGACAATGACTACGGGATCCTTCATGTAAACACATCGTGATACGAGTCTATTTCCCTACAATAGGTGCAATTCGCCGCTCTGTGGCTGTCCGCACCTCGGTGATGCACTCTAAGCGGGAGACAAGACGTGCTATTCAGCACCAGAATGTCGTCGGATCTTTTCGCGTATAGTGTGTGCATGGAGCATCGCATCTTAGGACGGACCAGCCTTCGGGTATCGCTGTTGAGCCTCGGTAGCGGCGGTGCCAGGCAACTAGGCCAGACCATTGGCATGACCCAGTCGGGGCAGACGGCCCTGGTCCGCCGGGCACTGGATTTGGGGGTGAATTTCATCGACACTTCCGCCGGATACGGAGAGAGCGAGGCGATTCTCGGCCGTGCCCTCGGCAGCGTGCCCAGGGACTCCTACCACCTGTGCACAAAGTGGTCCCCCTGGGAGAATGGTGTATTCGGGCAGGACCCTCAGTCCCTAGTAGACTCCGTCGAGCGAAGCCTTGCCCGCCTGGGCACAGACCACGTCGAGGTCATGATGTTTCATGGACCCCTTGCAGCGGAGTACCGTGTCATCGTCGACCGATTCTATCCGACTATGGAGCGGCTGCGCGAGCAGGGCAAGATACGCTACATCGGCCTAAGCGTGCAGTATGTGACCGAGCCTTCGCAGGGGGTTGTAGACCTCGCAATCAAGAGTGACCCCAATCTGTGGGATGTGCTGATGCTCAAATACGGACTACTCAACCAGTCTGTTGCCAAAGAGGTCTTGCCGCTGGCCATCAAACACGGGATTGGAATAATGAACATGGCGGCCATCCGCGTAAAGCTCCCGGACCCCGACCTGCTCCAAGAGCTGATGCGAGAGTGGAGCGATGATGGCCACATAGGACGGGGCGAACTGCCTTCAAACAATCCGCTGGGATGGCTCGTACGCGACGACGTGGCATCCGTGGTCGCCGCCGGATACAAATTCGCGGCGGACCATCCGGCGATAGCAACAGTCATCACTGGTACAACCAACCTGGATCACCTGGAAGAGAACGCTGCCGCGCTAAGGAAGCCTTACCTTCCGGCCAACGACACGCGCCGGATAAAGGAACTCTTTGGCAACATCGTCGAGTACGCTTGATTACAAGATGATCGCAGCTTGTCGAGGCCTCCGATTTCTAACGATCATATCGAACATCTACCCTTGTCACGCGCGGCGTTCGACCCCCATTGATCGCGCCTAACGCCAGCCGATATTGCACCCAAGGGCCATCGTCGGCGGACGCGCCCAGCGCCTGGCCGCTTTCGAACCAGATCTCGGAGCCATCCGGCCCAACCCAGCGGGACGACGCCAAGCCGTCCCTAGTCTTCGATGATCTGATCTGGGCCCCGACCCATGTTTTGGGCGGCACGTCCGCTTGCCACGACACCGCGGTCACTCTTGCGCCACCCGGCAGCTCATGGGGCGCGGAAGTGTAGTGCTCCTCGGGCCCGCCATCCGCGATGTTGCCCGGTGCCACGGAGGACATCCCGTGGGGCCCCGAGCTGGGCAATCGCGTGGTTCTGCTCTCCGCAAATCCGTCGGGGCCGTTCCACCACACCTCCGAGTAGGCCACCTGGTCTCCCCACACCTTGTGGTTCGCTACTGCAAGATCGACGTATCCGTTCTCGTTGAAGTCGGCGGCCACCGAGCCTGTAGCCGAGTGCGTGAAGAGCCGCGCACGATCCGAAGCCGAGAAGCCTCGGCCCTCGCGATTCCAGTAGATGTAGGAGTCAAGGTCACGCACCCGCCCATCTGCATAGGAGCACACGAAAAGATCTAGCAGACCGTCATTGTTGAAATCGGCCACGCTCATGGCGTTGATGTGGTTAGCGGGCAGCATCGTTTTGTGATCATCCCGCAGGCCGTCAGGACCGTTCCAGTACACGTACGCGAAAGAGTCGTGAGGCGAGTCCTGCGAAGGCGTCGTCCCGCCCATAATCACGTCGAGGTATCCGTTGCCGGTGAGGTCGGCAGCACGGGCACACATCGTGTTGAATGCCGACAAGAACTGGATCCGCTCCATGCTGAACCCCTCGGGCCCTCCCCACAGGATGAAGCACCGTTCGGATCCGTTGCCTTGAGGGACCACCATGTCGAGCCAGCCGTCGTTGTTGAGGTCGGCCAGATAGACCCAGAGGCAATAGTCATACAGCACACCGTCACGTTCCATCCGAATGCGCTGCGGGTTCAGCACGTCGATTCCTCCGGGGCCGCCATTGAAGATCAGTATCTCCGAGTTGGAATAGCCCGTGATGACAACATCCAGATATCCATTGTGATTGAGGTCTCCGGCTGCCGCGCCGGAAGCGCGGGCCGTGGGTAGAACAAGGCTGGGGTATTTCGGAAAGCCCACGGGCTGGGCGAAATAGACAAATGAACCGGGATCTCGATTGACGCAGTTGTGCGAACTGTTGGCGAACACCAGGTCCACGAGGCCGTCGTCGTTTAGGTCGCAGCAGAGAGCCTCCATCGTGCCCACGCCGTAGACGTCGTCGCTCCGCTCAGGCGAGAATCCGTCGGAATCCCCATAGTAGATCGTGGGGCTGACCTCGAAGATCTTCCGGCTGTAGTGATTGATGAAAAGCAGACTGGGACGAGTCTCGCCTTCAACCCCTACTACAAATACCCGCCGCGGGTCCTCCGCCGATAGGACTACTGGATCTTCGAAAGTGCGATTTCGAACACCTCGGTAGACGAAAGAGTCGGTCGTGAACGACTCTGATGTGTGGTTCTGGCAAAACACGATGTCGCCGAGCCCGTTTCCGTCGAGATCCTCGACTAGCACATCGCACGCCCTGTTGGTTTCGATCCGCGTCTGCCGCAGGCTGTCGAAGCCCGATTCTCCGCCCCAGTACACCCACGAGCACTCGGCCTGCCCAAACGTCTGGCGGCAGGCTACCACTATGTCGTCGAACCCGTCTCCGTCAATGTCACCGACCGCGACGGCCATGGCTCTTTGACAATCCAGAACGATCGGCTGTCCGACGGTCCGATCGGAGGTAATGGGTACCAACGACACCGACCTGTGGCGGGCCACGAGCACATGCGGCGACCCGTTGACTCTCACCACGCAGACCAGCGGCGGCGCGTCCTGGTTGTACTCGGAGTGCAGTAGCTCTTTGGCCTCCTCATCCTTCGAGAGATTCGGAGTATCCATCTCCACGGTGACAGAGACGCCGGCGGTCTGGTCTATTCCATGCGGGCCGCCCCAATAGATGGTCACATCGCCCTCGGCAGTGCGCACCACCAGATCCGAATATCCGTCCCCATCAATGTCCTCAACCGCGATCTGGTTGGCAGCCATTTCGAGGTCTGCGAAACGTCTCGGCTCCAAGCCCAGCTCGGTCTGGTAGAAGATACGCACCCAACCGTTAGGCGTTGCACCGGACTCTTTGCAGACCATGGCAAGATCGGTCCGGCCATCGCCGTCAAGGTCGCCGGAATCGATGGACACGCAGGTTGGCGCGGGTAGTAACTGGTGCCGCCGCTCGCTGAACCCTTCACGCGAGCCGTAATAGATGAAGGCGTTGAGGTCGTTTCGCTCCCCGTTCGAGAGCATACCGATCACGATGTCGTCGTTGCCATCGCCATTCAAGTCAGCGACGGTTCCCGACCAGGCGCCATCCGAGCGTAGCTCAGTCAGGGTTGTCTCACCCAGAGGATCCTTATAGAGGTACGACGGTGGCTGCTCTCCGTGAGGCTGGCTATTGCAGATCACCAGGTCCAGATAGCCGCTCCGATTCAGATCGTACTGGTGAATCCTTTGCAATACACCTG
>JASLXL010000188.1 GCA_030740335.1 SAR202 cluster bacterium
TGGGTATCTGATGGCCGGGCCTGGGAAAAATCCAGATGATGGATTTATCGCGCTCCGAGGTTCCAAGGGGTATGCGGAAATACACACAAACACACCCTGGTCGGACAACCGCTTCGATGGCGACTCGTCCGGGCCGAACATGCGAGTCTGGAGCGAGGCGTCTGGCTGGGAAACGGGAGGCCAACGCGAGCTCAATTTCAACGCGCCGGAGTCGCATGTCTACGGCGGGATAATGGCCGAACGACTGTTCAGAGAGTTCCTCCAGGCCAGCACGGTGGGTGCCCCAGCGCCGAGTCCCATCGAGTCCTCGGTGCACTTGCTGGAGGTAGTTGAAGCAGCAAAGGAATCGTCCCGCACAGGACGTGCAGTGAGAATCCCTGGACGGTCAACATCCTAGTGCTTTCCAAACAGGATATCGGACACTACCACGCATACGGCTTCGTAGCCCTCTACCACCAACTAGGGGGAGGCTATTATGTGTAGTAGCATGGCACGCTCAGGCTGCTGATCGTGAACACTATGGAGGTAATCTATTGCCAGTCTACAGCATAGCCAGCAGTCTGTTCCTGTATGATAAACAGGGTCAAAACATCGGGGATCCGATCGACGCTATCCGGTCTGCGGCTGCAGCTCGCTTTCCCGAGATCGAACTGATGGCCGAAGGGGCTGGATGGGAGGATGGGCCGCCAGACCCGAAACCCTATCGAGATGCCCTCGAGAGCAGTGGAGTATATCCCCACACGATTCACGCCCCATACTCAGCCGTCAATCTGGCCAGCTTCGACGAAGCCGAGCGCAAGGACGGCGTCGAACAGGTCGCCGCGGCCATACGATTTTTTGCTGAGGTAGGCGGTAAGACTGTGATAATTCACGCCAGCGGTCGCCCTCCTACCCCGGATGAAAACTACTACAATCTGTTAAATATCGGTACCGCGACGGAGATTGCTCATCGGTCTATATCCGAACTGGCAGCTGTGGCTGAAACGGAAGGCGTGCGGATCGCACTCGAAAATCTCGCGGCAACCACCATGCCGGCTCGCCCACTACAGACCATGCAGGAGTTACGGTCCTTCATGGCCGACCTGCCGCCGGAACAGGTCGGTATATGCCACGATATTGGTCATTCCCGGCTTATCGGTCTCGATATTGCCGATGAGGCACGTATCGCATCGGACCGCCTGTACGCCCTCCATATCCAGGATGGGTTCACCGGTGACGACGACCATCTCCCGCCCGGCCACGGCGTATTGGACTTCAATTCCTATGCAAAAGCCCTCGTGGACATCAATTTCGGCGGTGCATGGACCCTCGAGGTGCTGGTGAAAAACCACCCTGGCAGCGTCGAGGACGTGACCATTGAGATAATGGAAATTCGAGATCGATGGAATACCCAAGGGATGGGAAACATTTCATAGATAGTCGACAAAGCCGGTGTTTCCCACGTATAGCAATACAAAACAACGTGCAAGGAGAACCACAATCCAATGGGCCAGAATCTACGCTTTCTGGGCATCGTAGCCCACCCCCACGACTTCACACACTTCGCCGGTACACTTGGCGTCCAGACAGCCATGGGTGATACGGCCACCGTGGTCTCCATGACAGCAGGCGTTGGAACGCATAACGAAAAGCTGGACACGGAGTTGATGAAGCCGACGTCGGAGCAGGATCCGGCGATTATCAACCAGCCCGCAGAGGAGCGGGCTGAGGAGAAGATCGATGAATTGCGTCGAGCCTGCGCAATATTCGGTATCACTGACGTCAGAGTGCTCGGCTATCCGGACAAGCCTTTCGTATTTGAGCGCCACCCGGATGCAGCCGAGAAATTGAGGGATATAATCCTTGAGGTCCGGCCACATGTGATCTTTTCTCAGAGTCCATATCTCAAGGGCCCACATGGCCACAAATCAGGCGTCCAAAACGATCACACGGAGACCGCCAATGCCACGGAGATGGCCAAATCCATAGCAACGCTGCCTCGCCTCGGCTCTGACCAAGCGCCTCATACCGTAGCGGCAACGTACTTTCCTGGGGTCTATTTCGAGCGCGCGGAGTGGGACTTCACTGTTGACGTCAGTGAGTGGTTCGAGCAACGCATCGAGGCCGAGGCGACGTACGTGAGCCAGGGCCACACCCAGGAGTATGCTCGCCGGAGGATGACTCTGGTCTTGGGGAATATCGGCTCGTCAGTAGGCACCATGTATGCGGAAGCTTTCGTGAGGGACAAGGTGGAGCTACTGTCCAATATTACGCTCCCTGAGTCTCTCATAAAGCTGGAGACCCAGACGAAACTGGAGCAAATCGAAGCGATCACTGGCGGCGGCAGTCCGTAACGAACCCTCTGAGCCTGAAAGAGAAGTTGCCTTAGTCCAACGCGATTGTATCCGGCCGAACCGGCCGGTGATTAACCGGCGATACCGGTGACGTGTGATTCATCGCCGTCCCTTTGCCCCGTAGGCTATACTGCCCCCAAAGACAAATGTTAACGCAAAGACGAGTCCTAATAGCTCTGCTAGGGCTGAGCGTTCTTGGCTTTTTCATCGCCACCCTGGCTAACCGCGTACCCTCCTCCTTCGTCTTTGCGGACGATACACCAGAACCGTCTGCCCTATGGGGTTGGGGCTTCAATAACTACGGCATGCTCGGCGACGGCACCAACGTTGACAAGAACACCCCCACCCAGGAATCGACCGGGGCGACCAACTGGTCCGCCATCGCCGCGAGGGGAGTTTACACGGTCGCCCTCAAGTCGGACGGCACCCTGTGGACCTGGGAGCGGATCTGGTCACATTTAGTGGTGGTAAAGCGATCCGAGGTCCTCAGTCAACCGGCATCCTGTGCGGCCGCAGAGAGTATGTCGCCTCGGCGGCACTCCAGAATCTGGACACCGGGGAGCATTTCGAAATCTGGGACCCTCCCAACGACTTTATCCCCAAAAGTAGTCTCTCGGGAATCCCTCGAGAGGGCATAGGGCGTGGGTTCAAGGTTGCCAAGGAAGAAATCATTGGCCTGCTCACGGCTTTGAAGCTTTTCTCGGAAGGTAGCAACGACCTAGACTTCGAGGAGCAGCGGCAGCACCTAGAGTACGTCGTCGACGGGCTCAGCGGACTACCTGTCGAGTCCAAGATCATGACACCTGAAGGCGAGGGCTGTGCTTTGCTGCACCTGATCCTTGATCGGGAGGCGTTGGGCCGGTCTGGCTTCCAGGTTTGTCTTGAGTTGAAACAGGGCAACCCGGGGGTATTCCTCAGTGAAGTTCTGCTGGCCCAAGACACGCTTGTCATCAATCCTCTCAACCTCAATGGGCCGCGGACCGAGGCCCTGACACATCGGCTGCGCGAGGTACTTGCGAAACGGAGAGACCGATGAATTACAGGAGCAGATTGCTGAGCTACAACGGTTAAGGCTATGT
>JASLXL010000189.1 GCA_030740335.1 SAR202 cluster bacterium
GTCGTAGCCGCAGTCTAGGAAGTAAGCACCAACCACGGCCTCGAACGTCGCGGCCAGGTTGCTAGGACGATTCCTGCCGCCAGCGGCCTCCTCGCCTCTACCCATTTGCAGATACTCACCCAGCCCAAGACGACCCGCTACCCGGGCCAGGGTGTCGCCTTGTACAAGGTTGATTCGCCCAGATGTGAGCATCCCTTCAGGCCACGAATCGTATGTCGAGAAAAGCTCGGCAGCGACGGCAGAGCCGATTATCGCGTCGCCCAGAAACTCCAGCCGTTCGTTCGATTCGGTGAATACACCGGGGTTCTCGTTCAGAAACGAGCTGTGCACGAGGGCCTGGGTCAATAGATTCTTGTCGTTGAAGGAGATGTCCAGCCTCTCCTCCAGACTGTCATGATCTGGCAATACTTTTCCTAAACAGACATTGTTGATTGCTGTGCACGCACGGCCTGACTAGATCGCGCCCTTGGGCCAGGGCGGCTGTGGCCGCTTTAGCTCGCCAAAATAAGCGCTACTGGCCGTCATCCCCGCAAAATTCTCGAAGAATGCGAGGGACTCGGCTTCGGGTGGAATAAAGGTCTTCAGATAAGCTGCACCGCCTACTTCGAAGACGAACGTCGGAGTACCGAACACACCATGCTGTTCCACCGCCTCAGTGTGATCTCGCCCGACCTGTGCCACCGTGGCAGGGTCCTCGACTGCTTGCTTCAGTAACTCGATGTCCAGCCCGACCTCACCCGCAATGTCCAAGATGGCGCCGAGATCGTTGAGCGCGATACGCCATCTGCCGCCGTGGCGCGCTATCAACAGGCCGAGGTGGAATCGCTCGAACGCGGCAGTATCCTGCCCCCTGGCCGCCTCTCCAACTACCAGCGATAAAAGAGAGCGCGGCGCAGCGATATCCTCTTGCTCCCACACTTTGTAATCGGGGCCCTCACGATTGTTCAACTGCTCCAACGAAAAGCTTTTCCAGGTAATCTGGAGCCCATCCCCATACTCTCTCTTAACCCTATCCAGCCACACGGCTGCATTGTAAACGTAGGGGCAGGCGTAGTCCCCGTAAATTTCCATTGTGACCGTGTCCATAGACGACGCTCCCTTCTCTACTCCGAGCACAAGGGTACAGACTCTGACCTGGACGGTAAAGCGTGCCATGGGCAACTGTCGTGATCGGCGGAGTGTCCGCCCCGGTCATGATGCTGAGCATACATTTCGTCGAACGCAACCTGAAGGTCGACAACCCGGTCGGCGCGGCATCCGTCCATGGGACTACTGGATTGTGGGGCCTGCTGGCGGTCGGTATTTTCGCCAACGGCACCTATGGAGACGTCAGCGGCCTGGTTGATGGTAACGCTGAGCAGATCGTAGTCCAGCTCATCAGCATCGCCACAGTAGTCGTCTGGGGACTCTCCATGGGGTTCGCACTCTTCTGGGGCATTAAGCGTTTCATCGAGCTACGCGCCTCCAACGAAGAGGAGTTAGAAGGGCTGGACGGTCCGGAGCATGGTGTCCTGGCTTACCCTGAGGTCCCCAAAGTGAGCGACGCCCTGGCACTAGGTGACCCCAGCGCCGGCGATTGAGGTAGCTGCGCTTCTGTAACAAAAATTTAACATCCCGGCAACACCGGCGAAACATCAGCGGTCCAAAATGTTACGCACGTAACAAGCGGTAATTTGGATCGTCCCAATAGTAGGAGGTGCTAGTAACATGGAAGCGATACTCGGCGGTGTTGCATTCGTGGGGCTATTTCCGGCTCTTCACGCCCTCCGCACTCTTTGGACCCGAGCTTTAGGCCCGTTCGATTCCTGCGCGCCGCTGTATACGCGGCGCGCAGCCCGTCGGCCCACTATGAAGACGCCGTTTCACAGCCCCCTCGTACAATCGGTCCGCGCGCGACATCGCGCGTGGACCTACCAAGCAGGTGGACCGCAAGATGATGGAGCGAGACCACAAAGCAGTCGAGTACGTCCTAAGGACGGCTAGGGAGAACGACGTCAAGTTCGTCCGGCTCTGGTTCACCGACATCCTTGGGGGTCTGAAGGGTGTGGCGGTGACCATGGAGGAGTTGGAGTCTGCCATGACACGGGGCATGGGCTTCGATGGCTCCTCCATAGAAGGCTTCGCGCGCTCCGAAGAGAGCGACATGTATGCTCTCCCCGATCCATCCACCTTCAGCATCCTGCCATGGCGGCCGCGCACAAACGCAGTCGCGCGCATGTTCTGCGACATCATTACACCCGACGGCCACCCTTTCGAAGGCGACCCACGCGCCGTGCTCCGCCGGAACCTTGAGCGAGCGGCTGAGATGGGATTTACGTACTATGTCGCGCCGGAGATCGAGTTCTTCTACTTCAAGGACTCCGAAAGCACGACCCCTCTCGATGAAAGCGGCTACTTCGACCAAGATCCCCAGGACCTGGCGACCGACCTGAGGCGCGAGACCGTCCTGACCCTGGAGGAGCTTGGCATTCCGGTCGAGTCCAGCCACCATGAGGTCGCCCCCAGCCAGCACGAGATCGACCTGCGCCACACAGATGCCCTGACCATGGCGGACACCGTGATGACATACCGCGTGGTGGTCAAGGAGATCGCGATGCGGCACGGGTACTACGCCTCGTTCATGCCCAAACCGATCTACGGTGTCAACGGCAGCGGTATGCACACCCACCAGTCCCTGTTCCAGGGCACTGGCAACGCATTCCACGATGCCAGTGACCCCGACAGGCTCTCAGATGTGGCCCGCTCCTTCATTGCAGGGTTGCTGCACCACTCACGCGAGATTACATCAGTCACGAATCAATGGGTCAACTCGTACAAGCGGCTAGTCCAGAGCCCTGACGAGCCCCTCGGATACGAGGCACCACTATACGTGTCCTGGGCGATGGTGAACCGCTCAGACCTGGTGCGGGTCCCGTCATACATGCCTGGCAGGGAAGAGTCACGGCGCATCGAGTACAGGGCGCCGGACCCGGCTTGCAACCCCTACCTGGCATTCAGCGTGATGCTCGCGGCAGGCCTGGAGGGTATCGAGAAGGGATACGACCTGCCGGACCCGGCCTCAGCCAATCTTTACAGGAGCACCGAGGAGGAGCGGCGGGACCTGGGAGTCCAGACCCTGCCAGCCAGCCTGTGGGAAGCCATCTCGCTCACAGAGGGAAGCGACCTGGTCCGCAAAACCCTTGGCGATCACGTGTTCCGCAGCTTCATCCAGAACAAGAAGATCGAGTGGGACCGATATCGGTCCCAGGTCACAGACTACGAAATCCGCAGGTACCTGCCCCTGCTGTAAGATTTGGAAACCCGACGACAGCCAACATAGTTGTGCAGCGGACGTTGCACAACTATGTTGGCTGTCGTCGGGGCAGGCACGGTTGAGACCCATCGCTGCAATCCTCTACAATGAAGCAATTCGCCCCTGTCGCGACTATAGATGTCGTGCAGAAGCAGTCCGAAGTTAGGAGGACACTCAGAGTGAGCATGCTCAGGGTCCAACTCGTAGACATGGTGAATGGCGAGCCTTTAACGACACCGGACAAGCCCGCCGAGCTTGACGACTCGATAGCGGCTTCAGAGCTAGTCCAGCAGATTCTAGACTTCGTCGGCCAACTCCCCGAGGGTCACCTCGTCGACCCCAAGGCCACCAAGATCGTAAACAAGTCGAGACGTGCTGAGCTTACCAGCCAGCAAACGCTAGCCGATGTCGGTACCGAAGACGGCGACACGCTTGCGCTGTACTACAGCACAGTTTTCGGTCAGCAGATGCCATGAAGTCGTTTCGAGACCAGCGGCTGGCCAACGACTACGATGAGCTCGTCTCGCTTCAGCAGAGGCTCCGCCAGGACGGCCGCACCAAGCTAGACGTTCAACCCGTTGGTAGCAGGCCGTACCAGTCCTACAACCTGTTCTTCCACTGCGGTGGCTTCGTCGACGAGTTCGGGAGCATCCGGCAACGCCATCAGATATTCCTGGAGTTCCCAAAAGTCTATCCCATGGAGGCCTCGCCCACTTTCAAGAGGGTGTCTCCGCTATTCCACCCGAACATCTACCCGCATGGGGTCTTTTGTCTTGGTTTCGAAGGGGATCGCCAATGGAGCCCAACTGTCTCTCTGGAGAGCTTGATACTGCACGTTAGCCGGCTCATCAGATTCGATCCGGAGTGGGTAAACCTGGACCCCCCGGCCAACCGGACCAGCGAATTCTGGAATGCTTTTTTGGCCAAGACCACGCCACCGGCCGATGCTGAGCCGTTCGTCGTGGGGAGCCAGGAGATCGAACTACCAACCCGTGCGCCGGAACCGACGCCCCAGCCTGCTCCTGTAGCTACTCCAAGAAGGGCAATCCGAATTGGTCCAGGACCTCGAAGGTCCGGGCAAGGACCCCAACCTGTGAATCGGCCCAACCAAAATCGACCATCGGGACCCATCCGAGTCAAGCGAGTCGACGGACAGTAGGAGCCAAACGTCTGAGGACGGAGCACATAGCTAGTGGTCGTAAGAGAGTCGCGCAAACCCATACAGTTCAAGCTTCCGCTCGCCAATAGCGAGTTCGGACCCATCGTCGCTGACGGCCCCATCGCCTCCGATCAGCCCCTGGTCTTCATGGCTGCCTCGGTCTACAACATGATCAAGGAGCAGTCCAGGGAATCTGATCCCCGCGAAGTTGGTGGCGCCCTCCTGGGCCAGTACTGCGAGGACGAAGGCACGCGCTTCATCATCATACCGGCAGCCATCAGCTGTGTCGTCGGCGCGGCCACCCCGGTCAGCATCGATTTCCCGCCTGAATTCTGGCAGCAGGTCGAAGAGGAGCATGCCGAGAAGTATCCTGGGCTGCTACGGCTGGGGCCCTACCACTCGCATCCAGGCTACGGGGTACACCCCTCGAGCACAGACCAGGCCACTATATTGCAGGCCTTCTCACGTCCCCACCACATCAGCGTCATATACGATCCGCGAGAGGACAGGGTCGGGTACACCTGCTGGAAAGACGACGACCTAATGCCGCCGAGCGGCTGCTTTATCTACGAGCACGATAGTCCCGAAGCCCTCGTCCAAGAACTCATGGACGCACGACTAGACTAGCCCCCCGAGGCTCCTGGAGTCGGTCAGGTCACGCCAATGACCAAAATCCGCACCGTCATAGTTCGTCAGCCGCGCAGCGGCGCCGTGTTGGAGTGGCGCCCGTCCTCCGAACGGGCCTCACTACGCGAGTTGGTGCAGATGCTCGAAGAAGATCCGGACTCCCCGGAAGTTGCCCCCATCGACCTGATCGAGCCGAACACAGCCAGACTACTCGATCTCGAATCTGAAGTCGGAGACCTCCAGGGTGAAGTCCTGGTGGCGAGGGGCGGATTCCTCCGCAACGCTTTGGATCAGATGGAGGCACTCCGAGAACAGTCTCCCTCGCTCATAAGCTTCACACAGGTGGCGGGCTCCCCGGTGATCGGAGCCGAACTAAGAGTCCCAGCCCTGCAGGCAACGCCCGGAAGGCCCGGTGTACGCATTCGCGGCCGCCATCAGCTGCTAGTTGTACTGCCGAGCACATTCCCAGAAGCGCCACCAAGGCTGGTCTGGCTCACGCCCATATTCCACCCCAACATAGCCATGGATCACGATGCGTGGCCCCGTGGATATGAGTGGAACAAGAGCTCCAGCCTGCTACAGCTAGTGAGTGCACTGATAGATTCGGTGGCAGGGTTGAACGTCTCTGTCAGAGGTCGGTTCAGCCTCTCTCGCCACAAGGCTCTCAACGATCAGGCAACGTCCTGGTTCCGCAAAAACGGCCAGCAGATCGCGAACTACGGACGCCTGTCCCTCCACTCCGACATGTGGCGACCCGAGCAGCAACCCCTGACCTCTTCGAACGAAAGTTGGATACTTGAAGGAGTCACGCACGGCGGCGACCCGGTGGTGTTCCTCTCGGGCCGGTTCCACAGGGGGCTGGAGCGCTTCGCGAAATACGGTCCCGGATGGCTACTGGGCACCCGCGGCCACCAGGGCAAGCACCCTTGGTACTACATTGACCGCGCAGTTCCCTGGCGCCCGGAATCATCTGCCCCACCGGACACCATTGGTCTGCTGAGACACATTGGCGCCGATCCAGAGCCCGTCTGGTCCTCGTCCGAGACGCCAATCATCGCAACCTACGAAAACGACGGCATCTCACTTCGCACAGGTATCGACGGGACGGGCCTAGCGGGATACTTCCTCGAAAACGACATGGCACTTTCCGGTGTCACCGCACCCATTATCAGGGTGGGACCCGCGACGGAGCCGGAACCATCCGTAATTCCAAGCGTAGACATCGACCCCGAGCCCGCACTAACCCCTGTCTCGCTGGTGGCGGCAGTTTGCCCGTTCTGTAGCGGCCCCTGCGGTACTGACAGGGCCTGGGGAGCGTGTCCTGAGTGCACTACCGACACACATGTGGACTGCTATGAGGAGATAGGCGGGTGTCCCGAAACCTCGTGTTCTCTGAGCCCGCTGTATCTGGGCGACTGACCCATCAATGCACAAAAAAAACGGCTCGCCTGGCGAGGTACAGCAGGATACGCCTTTTACATACATCCAGATAACTGTCTTACTAAGAAACGGAGAGCGATTCGACTGCAACGACATACTGGGGCTACAAGGGCTCACCACGAACGTGGGCTCAAACCCCAAAAGCAAATCTCATGTGCAAACCTTGCTACTAAGACCGGAGGATACCGATGGAAGGACCGATGAGGGTTATGGGCGAGGAGACAGCCAGGGCCGAATCCCTTGGCCGAGATCTGGCGGCTCAAGCGAGACTCACAGACCGACTGCCTAACATCGCCGGCAAGATCGCCCATCTCGAGGCGCTTCGTACCGACGTGACCACGGCTCATGCAGAGCACCCAGACGAAGAGACACTGCGCCAGGTCGACACGGACGTTGCTCAGCTCCTGTTCGACCTGAGGAACGCAGAGGTGCAGATAGAGGGCATCGAGGAGCATCTTGGCCAGGGACAGTCCGAGCCGGTGGACATGACCCTGCAACAGACTCTGGACGTCGTGCAGCGGCTTCGACGTCTCTCCGAAAACGCACCCAACGACGATCAGCTTGCGATGGTCTCCACGAACATAGCCGAGGGGCTGGAGTCATTCGTGACCTCCGTCCTCTCCGAGGCACAGCCGTCCGAGGCCGGCAGGCCCACGGGCCCGGGGCCCAACCCAAGCGACCTGACTATGGTGCTTGAGGTGATAAGAACCATACAGATTGCACCTGGTCCGGACCGCACGTCCACATACAAGACCCTACGCCAGCAATTTATCGATGCAGCATGCAAATCTGCCTGGGCGCGACTCGACCTGGTCCGCGACCCGCTGCTCGACCGCGCTACAAAGAAAGAGTATCTCCACGAGGCGCTGACGATATGGGGGATGCTTCCGGACCTGAGCGAAAACAGCGGGAGTCCACGACTGAGCCGCTTGCCCCAGGAGGCCCTCGAGACCGTCAAGCAACTGATGCTTCGAGAGGTAATAGGCACGGCACAGGTAGGCGATCCCCGCGCCCTTTTAGATGCAGCCCTACTGGCCCGAGGGCTTGTGGAAGACTACATTCCAATGGTACCGGCGATACCGATCGAGGACGCCCAGGTAGCCATGGGACAGAAGGCGCGCGACTCCCTCGTCAGAAGGGTACGGGCAGAGATTTTAAGATCGGGTTCATGGCAAGAGCTTGAGACCTGTCTCGCCGTGATCGCCGCCATACAGACGATACCAGGAGCAGACGGCGACATTCGAATCGGCAAGCTCTCCAGACAGGTGAGGCTCGCCTCAATCCGGCTCCGGTTCATGGGCGTATCCCGTGCGCTGAAACGAGCCGCCATCACGATATTTGCGGTCCTGACCGCCATAATCGGGCTCTCGGCTGGGTACATCGGCCTCGCAGTGCTGATTCAGCGCCTATACGAATACAACCTACCCTTGGCGCCATAGATGAACTCCCCACGTGGCCCGGCTCCAATGGGGAGTGTCGACAAGTGCTTAACGCATGTCATGCTGAGGCCTCGCGAAGCATCTGGGGAGGGGTCTCTCTCTCCCAGATGCATACCGCAGGCCTTGCGCAAAGGGGTGTGCAGAGGGGTATAGCCCGGCGCCTGTCCTGAGAGCGAAGTCGAAGGGCCGGGTGCGTAGTCGGTCCCCCACAATCAATATCTCAATTTTTTTCTTTTGAACAGGGTCCGGGCGAAAGGGCCGAATGCGGCAAAGATTCATCCAATCATGAGTATCGAAATCAGGGCAAAATGAGTACCGAGGGTGGCCGCGGAAAAATAAGAGTAAACAGACCCAGCTCCGGCCAACGCGGAGTGCAACCTAGCCACGCCATACGGATCTCGAAACAGGCCGTGCGCCCCCTCGTCGTCGAGTTTCCACTAGACGGTACCGAGGTCGAGGGGCGGTCCGTTGCCGTACGCGGTTACGCCAATCCTGGTGACACCCTCGTCCTGGAGACTGCCTCCACGGAGCCGATCATCTGCTCGGTTGAAGCCGATGGCACTTGGTCGATGCCCGACCTGGTCCTACCAACCGGGTCGCAGACCCTCACCGTCGTCGACAGGGACCACTCCGCGCAAAGGTACGAGTTGACCATCGTCGTATCCGCGCTACGTACGATCACCATCGTGGCGCCGCTGCAGGGCGAAACGCTGGAAGCACGCAAGCTCGAAATTATTGGCAAGGCCTCCCCTCGGCTGCTGGTGTGCCTGCGACTGAACGGCACTACCGTGACAGAGAGGGCCGACGAGCGTGGCTCCTTCAGATTCCGAGGAATAGAGATGTCGACATGGGGTGAGCAGCGAATGAAACTCTACTACGCCGAAGATCCGTCGAACGGGTCGGCGGATCTGCTCGTACACTGGCCCGGCCTCGATCTGCCCTCCATCGTCGACCCGATAACGCGAGCCCGCCTCGAGCCCGGCGCAGACATCGTGCGCTGCGCCAAGTGCCACAGCTACTGCTATCGGCTGACGTGGACTCGGATGGAACGCTGCCCTCGATGCACCGAGGCCGTGTATATCCAGAGGTCCAATGCCAGCTTCCATACACCCCGAGCCGAGCTGTCTCAACTATGAGCAGCGCAACACCACAACAGCTGGTCGAAGACCGCTACACGCGGGTGCGTCAGCTCGGGTGGGACGTGGATCTGCTGAAGCGGAGCACAATCCTGGTGGTCGGAGCGGGCGCTCTGGGTAACGAAATCATCAAGGACTTGGCCCTCGCGGGCATAGGCCGCCTGATCATCGTGGATATGGACACCATCGAGACCCACAACCTTACGCGGGCCGTGCTGTTCCGAGGCTCCGATGTGGGCCGAGGCAAGGCACAGGCCGCCGCCGAGGCTGCCGCAGACATCGAACCGAATATCGCCACTAGTTGGTTCGGGACGCCGTTGCATACCACGCTGGGATTGGGCGTCTTTCGCGATGCAGACGTAGTCCTGGGGGGCGTCGACAACCTCCAAACTCGGCGCGACATCAACCGCGCTTGTATGCAGGCAGGCACGCCATTCATCGACGGCGGGCTCTTCTACCTCGACGGGGACGTGAGAACATTTCTGCCCCCATTCAACGTATGCTTCGACTGCACCCTCACGGGTGAGGAGCGCGACGAGGGATGGCGTCGTTGGTCGTGCCTAAAGCTGGGCTCGGCCGATGACGCCCCCATCGGCCCGACCGCCCCGACCATATCGGCGATGATCGGCGGGCTTCAGGCACAGCTCGCCATCAAGTACCTCCACCTGGGCCGAGAGGTACCCTACCCCGTGACGGTCCCGGATGGGGTCAGGATTCGTTTCAACGGATTCGCCGACGAGTACGAACGATGGAACCTCAGCCGAGACGCAGACTGCCCAACCCACATGGAAATGGTGCCGGTCCGGGAAGAGCACATAGTCTCGCTGTCATCCGGCAACGACATGTCTGCTGAAAGTCTGCTCGCCGAGACGCAGACTCACCTCGGCCCCGAGGCCTACGTGGAACTTGGATTCGACGTGATCCACAGCCTGGTCTGCATGGAGTGCGGCGGGCGCGAGCCGTCAATGCAGCGCGTGGGCGCTCTCCAGATGTCCGAGGCGGTGTGCCCACAGTGCACACCATCATCGTGTGGCGGCTGCGGCGCACCTATCAGACGTATATTCGAATCGCGGCCAGACCTCGTGTTCCCGGACCGAGTCGACTGCCCAGACTGCTTTGCATCCATTCGTCTCGTCATCCGGGACACAGAGACCCTGAACCGGATCGAGCCCGGCTCTCCGGCCCTGTCACATACCCTTTCCGAATTGGGAGTGCCCCTGATGGACATCCTGGAAGCCAAAGCGTACGAGGCCGAGCACAGCCTGTTCTTCCAACTCGATGGCGACCGTGAGAGGGTGTATTCGCGCCGGGACTAGACGTGTGTCCAGCCAGTACTGGCGTCCGTAGTTATTCAGAACTCCGCTAGAGAGGTGTAATAATGCCAATCAGAATCAGGCGTGATGACGAACCGGTCGGACAGCCGGAACCGGATCCGGTCCCTCAGCCCGATATCGTCGTCACCGCAGGGACTCCCCCGGAGGCGCCCGCAGCTCAGATAGCCGCTACTCCCCCAACCAAGTGGGCCGAGGAGCCGACGCAGACTAGTTGGGCGATGGTAGGCTGCCAGTGCACCGTCACAGGCCGCAGCTATCAACTCGCCCTCAGACGTGAGAAGGGAACCTACACACTCAAGTCCATTGACCCGGGCGCTGCGCCTGTCGGAGCCAAGGACGGCAACTCCAGCAGCCTTAACCAGCTAGGCGGCCCCTTCGACTGGACCGGGTTCGAGTGCCCGGACTGTGAAGCAAGCTGGTCGCGCTACCGCAAACGGGGGCTCTACATAATCAACTGCTCGTGCGGATCACTATTCTGTGGAAGCGAAGAATCGAAGGACAGGGGCCTGACCGCAAAAGACAGCGTAAAAGGCAAAGAGTGGTGGTGGCGCTGCCCCAGCTGCAAGATCGAGCAGCGCGTTCAGCTCGGCATCGCGGCGGTAAGCGGCCAGACGATGAAAGGCAAGTAGCCTTCCGACGATTTCGTTCGAGGAGGAGTGCCATTCGGCCTCGAGACGGAAACATCATCCGGATATCCAGGCCGCCGCCCTGGACCCTCTCGGACATGCTACAGGCTCTGGCGGCGGGTGTGGTCGTGGCCGCCGTCGCAGCCACACTGCTAACCGGCAGGTTTTTCGAGATGGATGGCGCAACGAGGGTCTTGGGAGTCGTGCCCGCCCTCCTCACGGGCGCTGCAGTCGCATCCGCGATGAGAGCATCTGCGACCACCATCCCTGGAAGAGTATTGTGGCCCACCGCCTTCCTCCTCTCCGCCGGCTCACTGTCCCTGGGCCTCATGGCGAGCGTTGCGAGCGGCCGCACAAACCTCTTTTCTGGACCGGTATCGACGCCCATCGTATAGGCACTAATGCTGGCGGCGGCACTCCTAGGCACCTACGTCGGACGATCTGTGACACTCCAGGCCCGCCGATTCTTGCGCACACGGGACACAGGTCAAGATATGGCTCTCCCAATCCCCTTCCGCGGCAATCAGCACACAACCCTTCACGCCACAGATGTATCTTGGCTGGTGCGTGGGCCACGACGGGTGAGCCGTCGTAGCCCACGCCACTGACCTCTTCGACAAGCTCCGGACTAAAGGCAACTCCAAGCTTCCGTTCATGGTGAGCCGGCCGAACCGCAGCCCGTTTAACCGAAAACCCTTCGACAAGCCAGCCAGCCACAAGAAACTATCCCACCCCACCCCTCAAAAGCGGCGCACCGCCCAGGTCACTCAGGACGATATCTAGCCAGACCAGCTCAGCTTCGAGATGGGCTACATCATGTTCCACAACATGCCGCCAGGCTTGACCGTGATCTGGAAGCGCTCGGAACTGTTCCATAACGCCCATGACTCGCTCTCGCTTCTGCGACAGTAGTACAGCAACCTCGGCCGGAGGCAGGTAGCCCATGAACGCCACCCCAGCATCGTCCGCATAGTAGGTCTGGGTATAACCGCCCAGCTGTGATCGGAGCAGTGCAAAAAAATGCGCCCTGCCCGCCTCCTTGATCTCGTAGACGCGACGTGGAGGTCGCTTGCCCTCTTGCTCAACTTCCTGCGAAACATAGCCCTCCCGCTCCAGACGATCCAGCGTGTAGTAGGCCGACGACCTCTTGACGTCCGCCGCAAGCCCCATCACATCTGAGATGTACTCGTTCAGCCGGTAGCCGTGCATCCTTCCCTCCATCAGCAGCCCCAGCAGCAGCAATTCTCTGTCCAAAGCACCCTCCATCACTTTACTCTAATTTGATTAATCGAATTAGAGTAAAGTTTAGATGAAAGCGCGAGCGACAGTCAAGGCAAAGATTAGCGGCCTAGGGACAGGACAGTTGAATACGGCTCATACATCAAAATCGATAGTGAGCGTGCGTCCGGTAGTGCGTACGCCCAGAGAGCGCATGCAATATATGTGGGAGTGCTGGCCTCTTTGCGTGAATTCCCCGATGTCGCCGGAGGTTCTCACTACCGCGACTCCTACAGTCTCGCCGCCCTGACGGGCATGCGCGCTCCGAACTCTTCGGACTCAAGTGGCCCGACATAGCCCTGAAGTCAGCGACGAACTCTTCGTTCAATAGATGTTTTCTCTTTGACCCTTTGTTAGTCCATCAGATAGTGGCAGGTAGGCGGCAGTCTCCCATATTCCACATTGTTTCGGCATGCTAAAATCATCCCCTGGCGGAACTCGACTACCGAATCTCTGGTTCTGGCCGCATTCAGGAGCAGGAGGTCTCTCAAATGAGAACTACTACGATGGCAGGACGGACCTGGCACTACAGCCACTATCTGGGCCGATCGACCGCAGAGCACAATGAGAGCAAGTTCGGCCGCACCGGTGGTTTCATTTTTCCCGTGGATGTCGTTTTCGGCGACGAGGGCATACTCTTCGCTGTGAGCAGGGGCTGGGGCAACGGGATTCCCGGCTACTTCGGCGACATCGGATGCCGCATTGGAAAGATGACCATTGACGAGGACCATCTGGGCGATTTCGCGCGAGCCGGTTTTACATGGCCGGCTGGGCTTGCCGTGGCTCGTGATGGGAACGTGTACTGTTCGGACGAGCACGAGTGTCGCATATCGGTCTTTGACCCTGACGCTACGTTCCCCTTCCCGGAGGGTAACCCGGGCGCGGAGGCCCTGTCGACATGGGGGATCAAGGGCTCCGCGCCGGGTCAAGTGGATGGCCCTAGCGGCCTTGCCTTCGACCTCAATGACAATCTGTATGTAGTCGACAGCCGCAACGACCGCGTACAACTCTTCACCAAAGACGGCCAACTCGTGGACGTATGGGGACGCTCCGGCAGCGGGGATGGGGAGTTGTCGCGTCCCTGGGGCATTACGGTGGACGCCCACGGCGATGTGTACGTGGCCGATTGGGGCAACAACCGGGTGCAAAAATTCTCGGCGCAAGGGCGCTATCAAATGAGCTTTGGTGGCGCCGATGGCGGCGCTGGATCTCTAGATCATCCAGCGGGTGTGGCCGTGGACAGTGACGGTGACGTGTATGTCACTGACTGGGGGAACAACCGCGTCCAGATATATGGTCCCGATGGAGAGGTCCTCACCGCGTTGTACGGCGATGTCCACGAACTATCCAGGGCAGGACTCTACAACCTCAACCGAGACCCCGAATCGGTCAAGGTTCTTAATCGAATCGAGGATCTGATGCCCGTGCTTAAGGCATTCTTGCGACCGACCGGCATCGCGATCGACACGAAGGACCGCATCGTCGTCTCAGATGCGCGCAGCAGGCTCCTGGTGTACGTCAAAGACAATGAGTACGTCGAGCCTCCAGCTTAGATCTGCAACAGTCTTCGACGAGGAGGGGAGATGTCCTCAACGTATCGACTGGCCACGTTTTCATCTGATTGATAATCGGCTAGTTATCGTGACGACATTATAACGAGTTGACATAAACCTCCAATGGGTTCGATTCGATAAAGATTCCCGATGATATAGAGAATAGCTCATGAAGCACGCGTGGGCTCAAAGATATTCTGATCCCAGGGGAACAGTGGGAATCGATTAGGGATTTAGCAAAAAGATTCGAAGTGGTATTACCAGTTTAACGCTGTTATCTTCGGATTGAATAAAAATTAACAACTCTGATTGGAGTATATCAATAAATGGATCATGAAATTCGGATAGGAACTAACAGACAACTATTTCTCGACGAAATGTGGATATCTAACCCTAATAACATTAGCCGTAAACTACACGCTCCAGACCGACGAGAACCGGTGATTGAGGCCGACCATCCCTGGGAAAAAGGGTTTGTAGGCTTTTCAACCACATCCTATGACGGAGATAAGTACAGGATGTGGTATAAGTGCGAGGATTCTTCAATCATAGGTGTTCCAATGCATAGTTATCATAAACAGGCATATGCCGAGAGTGACGATGGTATTAATTGGAATAAGCCGTTCCTCCGACAAGTAGAATTTGAAGGTTCAAGGGAAAACAATCTGCTTGCCGCAAATCCCGGTGTAGTGGGGCTGGATAAGAATCCTGACGCCAAGAAGGAGGAAAGATTCAAAGCATTCAAGATTGTTAGAGATCAACCCAAATTACCCAAAGATCCAAATAATCTTACCTGGCAAGAAAAATTGGACCAGATCAGGACGAGAAGTAGTGGTATCGTAGCAATGGCATCACCCGATGGTATTAACTGGAATCAAATGTACAAAGAACCAATTTTGAATGAATGGCCTTTTGATTCCGAAAACCTTTATTTCTGGGATCAATGGACAGGTCAGTACAGAGGTTATACAAGAGGAATCGCAAACCACAACCCTAATGTCGATCCTTCTACAGTGAAAAACGAAATTGGGCATGAGTTTTATGGAGGAGTAAGATGGGTACGCCATACAACCTCTACTGATTTCAAAAACTGGTCTCCTTTAAAAAATATAGAAACTGGACCTACACCTTTTGAACATCTTTACACTAACTATTGTTGGCCTTACGAACGGGCACCAGGGACGTACTTGATGTTTCCATCGAGATATGTTGCCCACAGGATGCCAGACTCAGAGTGGTTCGACGGTACTGGTGTTAACGATATAGTTTTTTTGTCGAGTAGAGACGGTGTTAATTTTGACCGGGGTTTTATGGAAGCATTTATTAGACCTGGTCTAGACAAACGTAACTGGCATGAAAGAGGGATTTATTTTTTGCACGGCATCTTCCAGACTTCGCCCACCGAGTTAACAATGTATGTCGGTGAACATCTGAAAACACCCGGGGTGCACATTCGTCGGTATACAATTCGTCCAGATGGGTTTGTATCTGTTAATGCAGGTTACGGTGGTGGAGAGTTTACTACCAGGTCCTTTACATTTGAAGGTAATCAATTGGAGCTTAACTACTCTACTTCGGCTGTAGGTTCTGTGAAGGTAGAGATCCAGGATGATAAAGGCAATGCTATACCGGGATTCAGTTTAGCCGACGGTCCTGAAATGTTTGCTGATCTTATAGATGGTAAAGTGATGTGGGAAAGTGGAG
>JASLXL010000190.1 GCA_030740335.1 SAR202 cluster bacterium
GTTCTTATCTTCTGTGTTCTCGATCACTGCTGCTCCTTCCCTGGGGACATTCTATCCCCCTGTCAGGAGCTCGCTTTACCTAATGTGAGTCTCTGTTAATTTCAGGCCCAAATGTGTCCCACTTTCGCTGACGGTCTACAGGACCAGTTTTCGGGGGGCAGGTCAGTACCCTAAACCCAATAGGGTATGAGTATCTCCCGTCACAATAGGCCCCAAGAGAATTCTGCCACCTGAAAAATAGAACCTAACGGCTAGGAGTCCCTTGGAGGACTAAAGACCAGATGGATTTTAAAAAAGGTTCCACATATACCAGAGATGATATCCACACACTATATTTTGGTAGTCCAGTGCCTGACACGTTCGCGCCGGTGCCGAGGGTCGTCGGCGCATTGTCCCATCCGGACAAGCGCTGGTTCGGAGAACAACCGCCAATCCCAGGCCGATATGGCGCGTACCACGCCCAGGACATCTTCGGTTGGGGCAGGCAGAGCCTAGCGGGATGGTGAAGCTAGGGTTACTGGCTAGTGGGCGAATAGAGAAGATACTATTCGGGCCTATAAAGCTGTGGTGAGGTGGGCTGTTCAATGTCGTTGCAATTCGATCTGGATTTGGTTGCTGTCGTTGAGAGCGACGGGGTATGTTTTCAGAGCGCCGCACTCGGCGTCAATGGGCTTGCCGGTGTCCATCTCGAACTTGTAGCCATGCAGAGGGCAGTGAAGCTGGCCTCCACCAATGATCCCGTCGGATAGTGGCCCCCCTCTGTGAGGACACTGCGCCTGGGTCGCGAACACACGGCCGTCGCGGGCCCTGAACACCGCAACGGATGCGTCGCCAATCCTAAACTGCCGCCCCTCACCCAATGGAATTTGGTCGATTGGGCCCAAGTCGTACGTCTGTGCGGCCAGTGTGGGCTTCTTTACCTGCGTCATCCGAACACTCCTAACCAACCACTGCGGTGGGAGTGTCGACGAACTGGTTTCCGTGTAAAGGTTTGGCACCCTCTTGCCAGGGGTCAGAGTAGGCTTCGACGGATGCCTGCATACCAGCGTCAAGACGGTCGATCTGCCCTTCAGCATCGTCCATTAGAATCTCTCTCAAGCGCTCCACGCCAACCCGTTCTACGAAGCCGTAGGTCCGCTCCATGTGTTTGGCGTTCTCCCTGTAGTACTGGAGGAACCTGCTCATGTGCTTGATCGCGTCGTTCACAGAGTCCACAACGCACAGCACGTCGCCTTTGCGGACGTTGGCGCCCGCTGCGCCGCCGACGTATATCTCCCATTTGCCGCCCTCTATCGCCACAAGGCCAACATCTTTAACGGTAGCTTCAGCGCAGTTGCGCGGACAACCTGAAACGGCCATCTTCACTTTGTGCGGCATCTCGACGCCTTGAAATCTTCTCTCGATGTCGATGCCCAGCTTGGTGCTGTCTCCCAACCCGAACCGGCAGAAGTCGGATCCGACGCAGGTTTTGCACGTCCTGAACGCCTTCGTGTATGCGTGGCCCGAGGGCATCTCCAGCTCACTCCAAACGGCAGGCAGGTGTTCCTTGGGGATGCCGAGGATATCTAACCGTTGCCCTCCGGTTATCTTCACCATGCGGGCGTCGTACTTTTCGGCAACGTCGGCGATGCGGCGAAGTTCAGCCGGCGTGGTTATGCCGCCGTATATCCTGGGTACCACACTGAACGTCCCGTCTCGCTGGATGTTGGCGTGCACACGGTCGTTGATGAATCGGGCGTCCCTTTCATCTTCGTATTCGCCGCCCCACAGAGTCTTGAGCAGCGATGCGAGTCCCACCTTGCTGGATGCATCTTCTCGCCCGTCTGCCAGGGTGTCGAACACGGCTGATACACTCTTCAATTCGAACGACTTGATTGCATCAACGAGCTCCGGTTTGGACATCTGCACACCGGGTACGAAGTAATGGGCTGCAGGATCGTCGGCGATCAAGCCATCGGCAGCAAACTCAAGAATCGCCTGGATCTGAGGTTTGCACGATCCACAACCCGTGCCGGCCCTAGTCGCATCACAAACCGCTTTCAAACTTCGGGCGCCTCCGTCCACGGCTGCGATGATCTGGGCTTTGGCAACGCCGTTGCAATTGCAGATCTGGGCGGAATCAGGCAGCGACGAGACATCCATGACGTTGGGTTGGGATGCCAGCGAAAACAGAATCTCCGCCCGCGTGTCCGGCAGCATCTCGTTTCTGTCGAATGCCTGGAGCAGGCGTGGCGCCGACGAACCGTCTCCGAGTACGATGGCTCCGATAATGTGTCCATCTCGTACGATCAATTTCTTGTATATGTTCCTACTGGGCTCGATATAGGTAACCACCTCGTCCTGGTCTTCTTCAGGCTCCTTGACTCCTGCGACAGCCAATTCGACGCCCATGACTTTCAACTTGGTAGACACTCTTGACCCATGGTATCTGGCACCCGGGTTTCGACCCGTCAGCCGATCGGCCAATACGCTGACCTGTTCCCATAGCGGAGCAACCAAACCGTATACTACGCCTCGGTGCTCGGCGCACTCTCCAATCGCAAATACGTCCAGGTCGTTTCTGCAAGAGAGGCTGTCGTTGACCAGGACCCCGTGACGTACGTTCAAACCCGATATCCTGGCAATGTCGACATTCGGCCTAATGCCGGCGGATACAACCACCATGTCGCAATCGATTTCTGTACCGCCTTTGAATCTGATCCCCGTCACGCGGTCGTCGCCGAGAATCGACGTTGTGAGCTTCTCCAAATGGAAGACAACGCCCATGTCTTCGAGGGCACCCTTGAGCAATTCTCCAGCCTGAGAATCGAGCTGGGTCTCCATCAGATAGGCCTCCAAGTGCACCACGTGTACGTTCAGTCCTCGTGAAAGGAGCCCGCGAGCCGCCTCAAGACCCAAGAGACCTCCGCCGATTACCACTGCGTTCTGAGCTACGGCGGCGTAGTCGATCATCCGCTCGCAGTCATCGAGCGTACGGAAACCGAACACGCCGTTTCTCAGCGATCCATCCTCAGCGATGAGTCCGTCGATCGGAGGCATGAATGGGACGCTTCCTGTGGCGATGACCAGCTTGTCATATGGCTCTTGATAACCTCCGGCCGCGTGCACGGTCTTTGCCTTCCTGTCGATGCCGATTGCGCGTACACCTGCGTGCAGGATGACGTTGTTTCTCTCGTACCACTCAAGGGGGTTGATGTATATATCGTTCTGGCCATGTGACCCGGAGAGGACTCCGGACAAAAGAATCCGATTGTAGTTACCATGGAGTTCTTCGCCGAACATCGAGATAACGAACCGGTCTCGGCCGCCTTTGTCCAGTACCTCTTCGACCAGCCGCGCTCCGGCCATCCCATTCCCCACCACCACGAGTTTCTGTTTCTTCATACTGAAAGACTCCTATGCCGCCCTCAATTGACTGTGCAGCAAGGGCTGTGCATGATGGCATGGTTGGGGATTGTTTGGAATTGCGAGTTCATCCTCTGATCCGAGTGTGTCATGCCCAAGATCAGATTATGCGAAAGATGTTACAACCGTGTTTCGGACTCGTAAATTATCTGTAACATCTGGTAACTGGCCTGTCAGGAGAGAGGGGGTTGGCTTTTGTGTTTGGTTTATAATCGCACCGCACCCTTCCCGCTATAATCTTGTAAACACCCCTTATAGGTAGGCAACTATGACATTACGGACAATGGCTAGGATACGTGTGTCAAGGGCGGCGTGAAAGTGTACCAGTGGGGCGGAGTAAAACTGTACCACCGAGCGCCGCAGGTTGAGCGTCAATGTCTGCGGTGCGTAAGAGCCGGCGCTAGGCGGTTGCCAGAGGTTGGTTGGACTTCCGGCTGTGCTTGAGGCGG
>JASLXL010000191.1 GCA_030740335.1 SAR202 cluster bacterium
GCGTAAGCTCTGCTAATATGGCCTGTGCCTCTGGCCCACCGGCCAAGAGCAACCGTCATCGGAATCCGAGACATTCATCGCCCGGCGTGGACCTTTTATCGAGATATTGTAAGAGCTTGAGATGGTAATCTGGCTTCGTAAAAGACTGAGATGGTTGGCGATCGGCCTTTTACTGCTGATCCTTCTGTTCGTCGGTGGGGACGAGTTTCGCCTCAATCCGGCACAGCAGACGGCCTCACCTTACACCTACGACCTGGTGCAATGGGAGGCCTCAAACTTTCTCAGTAAATGGATTCACCGCTTGACCAGGACCCTGCCCTGGAACAGACTGTCGAAAGAGGAGCAGCGCCAACGTGTAATCGATTACTTCCAGATGAACGAGGAGGTCCGCACACTCCGGTACGCATTGACGCAGGCGATCGCACAGGCCGGCTCCGGCGGCTCCGCAGAAGTCACAGACCTGGAGAGCCAATTGGACCGGCTCAAGGCCATACGCAACGAGCTTCGCAATGATGTTGAGGAGACTATAGAGGCCACTATCAGTTCGGTCCTGGCCGACGATGGGCTTTCAACCCTGGGAGAGTTCCTATTTCCCCCGGTGGATGTTCGACTGGGCGAACCTCCAAGGCTCCTGGTAACCTCCCCGAGAGACCGAATCGAACGTACACACGACGTGCTGATCAAACCAGACGTGAAGGTCGAGGAGAGGCAACGGGTCGAGGAGGAGCTTCTCACAGAGTCAGACCTGGCCGCGCTGGTGATCAACATCGGTGGCGTGGCCACGTATCCTGCATCTATTCCGGGTAGCCAATCCATGCGCTGGACGCTACAGATATCGGCCCATGAGTGGCTACACCACTACTTTTTCTTCCGGCCGCTCGGGCAGAACATGTTTGACAGCGCCGAGATGCAGACCCTCAATGAGACCATAGCCAGTCTTGTAGGGCGAGAGATAGGGGACAGGGCATTCCTGATGTTGGGTGGGTCAATCGAGGTTTCCTCACCAGCCCTCCTCCTGGAGTCATTGCCGACGGATGACGATCAGAAGAACGATGTCCGGTTCGATTTCGACGAGGAGATGCGTCTGACAAGGCTTCGGGTCGATGAGCTGCTAGGTGAGGGCCGAATCGAAGAGGCGGAGACCTACATGGAACAGCGCAGGAATATATTCGTCGAGAACGGTTTCTTCATCCGCAAATTGAATCAGGCGTTTTTCGCATTCAACGGCACCTACGGTGAGAGCCCCGCGTCTGTCAGTCCTATCGGCGATCAACTTCACGAGTTTCGCGCCCTGGTTCCCGACCTCGGTACCTTCGTAGGCCGCGTCGCCGGGATTTCCAGCTACCAGGAGTTCTTAGACAATCTCGAGCGATTGAAATAGAATCCCATCGGGTGTACCCGGCCATAACGGCAGCAGCCTCCAGTGGGTCAAACTCGAGGGCACTGCCTTCTGGTGAACACGGCGGTGCATACCGAGCCAGGGCGACGAAGGTCTGGAATCTAGTTGTTTACAGGTCCTGGGACTTCAGTGTATGATGCCGGACTCGGTGGTCGTCTCTCCATCCTTTGTCCATCCGAAGGGGACGCAGTGCGAATTCGTTTTCTATTGCCCTTGGCAGGGAAGTGGTATACCATAGTTGACGCGCTAGTAACCAAGGAAGTGATGTAGACGGATGTATCGTCAGGACGAATCGGAAGTAAACCTGGACCAGTTGCTGGAAAAGCTCCGCTCCTTCGCCAAGCGATTCCGCTTAGGCGGGGGCGGAGGTTTGTTCACGTGGGCCGTCTTCGGGATTTTGGCCTTTGCGGCGATCGTCTGGGGGGCCACCGGCTTCTACACGGTCCAACCCGGCGAGCAGTCGGCCATACGCCTGCTGGGCGAGTTCAACTCCACGCAAGGTCCCGGTCTCCACTGGTTCTGGCCGGCGCCCATCGGGACAAAAGCCATCGTCAATGTGCAGGAGGTGAGGCGGCTGGAGGTCGGCCTAAGGGGCGCCACACCCGTCCTCGACGAATCTTTGATGATAACCGGCGACGAGAATATCGTGGACGTACAGCTCGTGGTGCAGTATGACATCCAACAGTCGGTGACGACCCCCAACGGAAGGATATTGGAGCCCATTGTGGCCTTCCTCTTCCGGTCGAAGGACCCCGATGGGATTATTCTCAAAAGCGCCACGGAGAGTGCGCTCAGGCAGGTGGTGGGTCAGCGAGACATCGACGATGTTCTGACAGAACAGAAAGAGGCCGTCCAAGCCGAAACAAAGGAACTGCTCCAACAACTGTTGGACCTGTACGAGACAGGGATCAGGATCCGTGAAGTGAAGCTACAGAACGTGCTTGCGCCTACACAGGTGCAGGACGCGTTCGACGACGTGGTCCGCGCCAAGGAAGACAAGGAAAGAACCATAAACCTGGCAGAGGCCTACGAGGCGGACGTCCTACCGAAGGCGAGGGGTGAAGCCGCCAAGACCGTCCAAGCCGCCGAAGCGTTCAAGGCGGAACGGATAGCCAGGGCCACCGGTGAGGCCAGCCGCTTCGAGCAGGTCCTGACAGAGTTCAACAACTCGCCGGACGTGACGCGCCAGAGGCTCTATCTGGAGGCGATGGAGGAAATCCTGCCAGGCGTCACCAAGTTCATCGTGGCCGCCGACTCGGGTGGAAATCTACTCCAGTTCCTGCCTCTCAGTCCGAACGAGCAGATACCGGCCTTGCCGACACAGCCTACAAGCAGTCAGGAATAAGACAGGACTCTATGAAATTCGTCGCGATAATACTGTTGATCATCGTGGCCGTAATCGGCCTGGGCCAGGCCAATGCGGGTAGTGCCGCCTTTTTCGTAGTAGACGAAACACAGGCTGCGATAGTCACCCGGCTCGGCGAGCCCAGGCGGTCCATCAGCAAGCCGGGGATTTACGTCAAGACGCCCTTTGTCGAAAGTGTGACCTACTTCGACAAGCGCCGGACCCTGTTCGACGCACCACCGGACTCGCTGTTGACTCTGGATAAGAAGCGGCTGAGAATCGACATATACGCGATCGCCCGTATCGACAACCCCCTGTTGTTCTTCCAGAAGGTCAGGTCCGCCGAAGGAGCGGTCACGGCCAGCATTCCCATCATAGCTTCCGGCGTTCGCGAAGAGGTAGCGCGTGATAACCAGTCGGAAATTATTAGGCTCAACCGCGAAGACATCATGCACCGGGTGACGCTTGATTCCACTCCCAGGCTAGGAGAGTTCGGCCTCGAAGTCGTGGATATAAGGATAAAGAGGGCCGACTTTCCGAACGAGATCGCGACCAGCATCTATGACAGGATGAGGGCCGAGCGAATTCGTATCGCAAATGCCTTCCGCTCCGAAGGTGAAGAGGAGGCCCTCAAGATCAGGGCCGATGTAGACCGCCAGGCTACGATCATCGGGGCCGAGGCTGAGAGGGACGCAAACATCCTGAGGGGTGAAGGCGAGGCCGAGGCGATCAGTATTTTCGCCGACTCCCTCGAACAAGGACCCGAATTCTACTCGTTCCAGCGCAGCCTTCAGGCCTATAAGCTGTTCTTGACGCAGAATACGACGGTCGTCTTGCCGGCCGACAGCGACCTTTTCCAGTTCCTCCAGTCCCCTTTGGGGGGTGAGTAGGGCGATCGGATCGGATCGGATCGGATCACCTGAGCCCATCGGTCGTATAGTCCAGCGAATCCTTCGCCGCCCCACCCTCTTACTGCCGCTGATATCTCCCCATAAGCTGGCCGATCGCCAGGATGTGGCCATCCATCGTGTTCAGCAACTCTTCCCTGGTGGCCCCACTCTCCAGTTCAAGCTCTATGTCCAGCGCGTACAGCTTGAAGAAATAACGATGTGGGTCTCCTAGTGGTGGGCATGGTCCGCCGTAACCCAGCCGACCGAAGTCATTTTTCCCATTCCTGGCCCCCAACAATGTTACCTCGGTGGATGGAGCCTGCCCAGGCAACTCGCCGGCGTCCGGCGGGACACGGTAAAGGACCCAGTGGACCCAGGTTCCACCCGGCGCGTCGGGATCGTCGACTACCAGGGCGATGCTTCTGGTCTCATCCGGCGTTCCACTCCATTTCAACGGCGGGGATACATCCTCGGCATCACAGGTGAATGTTTCCGGAATATCCGATCCTTCCGTGAAAGCTGAACTCGTTAGCTGAATGGTCATCTCGACCAGTTCCTGTTCGATAAGCGTCCCATCGTCCCCATCTGAGCAGGCCGTTGCAGCAAGGACTGTGAGACCAATGGCCGAGCCAAGAGTCTTGGAAACGGTCAGGACTTGACTCATCAAGACCCCTCCTCAGACACCGGATTATCCGGCTATTACCCCAACCGGGGTATCTCCGCCCAATCGATAAGTTAGGCCAACTGTGCCCGGGTGTCAACATTGTCCGGGACGTGCCAACAAGGGGTCACCGAGAGGCGTATAATAGCAGCAATTTCGTGGGGGGAGAGGGAGCATTGACGGCGAGCCCGGATAATGACGGACAGGTGACTATCCAGGTCTTCGGCGAGTTTGTTGACATGGTTTCCGCGCCATGGATGAACCATGTGGCCCGGTGCACGCTGTCTGTCGAGGCATCGAGCCCCGATGAGTTTCTGAGTATCGTAATCACCGATGATCAGACGGTACGGAGCCTTAATAAACTACACCGAGGCTTGGACGAACATACCGACGTCCTTTCCTTCTCTTTCCGCCATCAAGGACAGTACTACGGAGAGGAAAACCCCCAAGAATCTCGATCCCTTGACGGTGAGTTCGTCCTGCCTCCCGGAGAGAGCACAGGCCTGGGCGAGGTGATAATCTCTTTTCCTCAGGCGGAGCGCCAGGCCAGGGATGCCGGCCGATCGGTCCGGGACGAACTGGACTCGCTGCTTGCCCACGGTATTCTGCACCTGTTAGGCTACGACCATATGAAGCCAACAGAAGAGGCCGAGATGAAAGTGATGGAGGCCAACATCCTGGTCCGGGCAGTGCAAGATGACTGAAGTCTTCTACAGGAAGTGGCGCCCCAAACGGCTCGACCAGGTCGTAGGCCAGGATTCGACAACCCAGACCCTGCGCCGGGCTGTCGCCCTCGAGCGGGTGGCGCATGCCTACCTTTTCTGCGGCCCACGGGGCACAGGCAAGACCAGTACCGCAAGAATCCTCGCCAAGGCCGCCAACTGCCTGTCGCCGCAGGACGGCGAGCCGGACAACGAGTGCGATATCTGCCGATCCATCAACGATGGCCGTGCCCTCGACCTCATCGAGATCGACGGCGCCAGCAATCGCGGCATCGACGATATCCGCGCCCTGAGCGAAAGGGTCCGCTTCTCACCAAACGAGGCCCGGCGCAAGTTCTACATCATCGACGAAGTCCATATGTTGACCAACGAGGCGTTCAACGCTCTGTTAAAGACCCTGGAAGAGCCGCCGGAGCACGTTGTCTTCGTGCTGGCTACGACCGAACCCCATAAAGTCCCGTTGACTATCGTGTCCAGATGTCAGCGCTTCGATTTCAGAAGGATCCCGCTGGACGCGATGGTGACCAAGCTGACCGAGCTTTGCAACGAAGAAGAAATAGAAGCGACCACGGAGACTTTAAGCCTGATAGCCAGGGCATCCAGCGGCAGCCTGCGTGACGCCGAGAACCTGCTGGAGCAGGTGGTCGTGTCGTACGGGTCGCCGATAACCGATGAAAACGTCCGTGACCTGCTGGGGCTCGGAGACGACGGGATGGCCGAGGGATTAGTTCGGCATATCATCAAACGAGAGGTCAAGAGCGGTCTAACGATAATCGGCCAGGTATCCGGCCAGGGGAACGACCTGCGCCAGCTTCATCGAGGTGTCATGGAGTATCTCCGGGGGATACTGCTGCTGAAGACCGGCGCCGGTTCGACACTGGCTTTCACGTCCGAGACTGTAATCCGACTGAAATCACTGGCCGATGACGCCTCGATAGAGCAACTTGTGATCTCTTTGAGGACCTTTTCCAAGGTCGACTTGCGGCAAGACAGCGCCTCACCCCTGGCCCTGGAACTGGCGCTGGTGGAATCAGCCGCGGAACCAACCGTGCCCGCCGCCATACAGCAACGGGCTCCCAT
>JASLXL010000192.1 GCA_030740335.1 SAR202 cluster bacterium
GCAGGTCCTTGGCGCCCTTGCCGTCGGCGCCTTCAACCGAGCCCATACCCTCGTCGAACATCTGGAGACAGTGGGGGCACGATACGCCGACCGTGTCCGCACCCGTCTCCAAGAACTGCTCGGTGCGAAGGTGGTTCACCCGCCGACCACGACTCTCCTCTGTCCATAAGTGCCCGCCGCCTGCACCGCAGCAGAAGCCGCGCTCTCGTCGCTGCTCCATCTCGGCCAACTGAGCGCCGGGTATCGCCTCAATGATCTTCCGAGGCTCGTCGTAGATGCCATTATGTCGGCCCAGGTAACAAGAGTCGTGATAGGCCACGTTCGTCGCCAACTCCACCACAGGCTTGATCTTGCCTTGATCGATTAGCCCTGACACGAACTGGGTATAGTGGACGACCTCGTAGTTTCCGCCCAGATGCGGATATTCGTTCTTGATGTTGTTGAAGCAGTGGGGGCAGATGGCGACGATTTTCTTCACATTGTACCGATTGAGTATCTCGATATTCTGCTGCGCCATGATCTGATACAGGTACTCGTTGCCCATGCGTCGGGCCGAATCTCCGGTGCAGATCTCCTCCGCGCCAAGGATGGCAAAGTTCACTCCGGCACGCTTGAGCACCGATACCATCGAACGGGCAACACTCTGGCTGCGCTTCTCTAGGGCGGCGGTACATCCGACCCAGAACAGAACCTCGGCCTCCGGGTGATCCGCCATTGTTGGAACATCGAGTCCTTCTGCCCAGTCTGTCCGCGTGTACTGCGTGCCCCGCCAGGGATGGCCTCGCTGTTCCAGGCTCATCAGTGCACCGGCCGCCGACTCAGGCATGCTGGCCTGTTCCATCACCAGATTGCGCCGCATGCCCAGAATCAGATCGATGTGCTCGACTCCCGCTGGACAAACCTGCTCACACGCGCCGCAGGTGAGACAATCCCACAACGCTTCCTCACCAATTGCCGGGATGACTGACTCTTCCTCGCCGTCGCCGTTTAGGAGGACCGGTGACGCCTCGATCAAATGATCCTTAACACCCTGGGCGATGTGCATCGGTGACAATAATTTGCCGGAAACGTTGGCGGGACAAGCGTCCGTACATCGACCGCAAACGGCGCAGGCATAGCCGTCCAGCAACTCTTTCGTCGTGAAATTGCGTACTCTGGCAGAACCAAATGTCTCCGCCGTCTCCAGATCCATCGGCGTCGACAGTGTGCCCATGGGCGACAAGTCCCGCATGACAAACGCAACCGGCGCTCCTATGAGGTGCATGTGCTTTGAAAGCGGTATGTAGACGGCGAATCCTAGAATCAGAGCAAGGTGCGCCCACCACGAGAGTTCATGAAGAGCCTTGGCTACACCCTCACTCAGCCCTGAATCCCTCAGTGACTCTCCAATGGCGGAGCTGATGGGAGCAGCCGTCGTCGGGCCGTTGCCACCGGCCGCTACGTAGAACACCTCGCTCAGCATGGTTAGTACCATCAGTAGTGCAATGAGGGCCAGAATGATTGCCGACTCCCATTTCTGGGTGAGGTCGAACGAGAGCCTGCGCGGCGTGACCACCCACCTGCGGACCACCGCCCATCCCAGGACGGCCAGGAAGACCACTGCCAGCACGTCAATGTACACCGCGAAAGCCCGTACGCCCGAGTCTGTGAACAGCGTGATCGAGAACTGATCCCACACAGAGTCGCCAAAGATGAATACAACGTAGCTGAACGTGAAGGAGAGGAAGCCCCAGAAGATAAAGAAGTGGGCCAGTCCGGCGCGGTCTCTGAGCGAAACACTCTGGACTACCCGAGACTGTCCCAGGATCAGCGGGATGGCGCCGATGAGCCTTTCCACAGGGCGATCGAAACGGTTCGCGTCTTTTCCGAGGAGGACTAGTCTTACAACCCGCCGATAGAGCACAACGGCCGCCGCCGAGAAGCCCAGTCCCGCTAGTGCGTACACGCCCAGCCAGGTTGGGATAGTGCCAAAAATATCATCTGGTGGGACCATGGCAATAGGATACAGGGGCTGAGGGCTGTGTACTAGAGGTCAGTGGTACGTGTCGGTAGAGCCCACGGCCCGTCCATCTCGTACCAATGCTGATCGGCCTGCATCAGGACCAATCGCGCCAGGGCCCTACGGGGAGGAGCCTAGCCTGTGAGGGCAGGTCTGTGACCTGCCCTCTTTGCACCGCACGTGTGTCGCAAATCGCGCCCTATGCGGCGATCCGTACCGACACCTATTCCCTATCCCCAGACCATAAGCACCGTGGCCGCGGTGCTTAACCAGAAAGCCACGCAAACGATGAGCGGCACATCCGTTACAAATATATCCTCGGGACTTTCGCCGAGGTTTCGGACATGGACTAGGTACAGATAGCGGAATAACCCATAGCCGACGAACGGGATCGTTAGCATCATCGCGTGGTTTTCGGGCAGGTTTGGCGCGGTAAATGTGTACAGGGTGTATGCGACGAAGGTAGACGGCGCGACGATGGCGATGAACTGGTCGAGCAACGGTTTTGTGTACCACTGCAACGTCTCGCGTTGTAGGCCCGCGGCATCTCCGGCGGCCTCGATCTCGCTGCGCCGTTTCGACAATGCCATGAATAGCGCTCCCAGACCCGTGCAGATGTAGAGCCAAGGCGAGACCGGTACCTGGAGCACCGCCGCTCCGCCAACCGCCCGCAGTACGAAGCCGACGCTAATGGCAAACACGTCCACGATAACAAGCCGTTTCAAGAGCGTGGAGTAGGCCAGCATAGTTGCCAAATATCCGATGGCAACCCAGCCGAATTGAGGCTCGAGTACCACCGCGAATCCGATGGCCACGGCAGCCAGAATGGCTGCCGATGACCAGGCAATGGGGACTGAAAGAGCACCTGACGGGATGGGCCTTGAGCGCTTTTTCGGGTGCAGCCGGTCGCGGTCCACGTCGAAGATATCGTTGACCAGGTAAACCGCCCCGCTGAGCATCGAAAACAGCAGGAAGGCCAGCGTAGTCTTGCCGAACAGTTCGAGGGCCCGACCGGGCTCCGCCAGATCCCACGTCGCCTGGGCGGTGAAGAACAGTGCGAAATAGACGAGCAGGTTCTTGGTCCACTGCCGGGGCCGAGTGGCCACGACGAGGGCTATGATCATCGGAGTGCTTCGATCGTAGGAGGTCCCCATGAACCGATGATACGCGCCGCCATCCTTAGGGGTCAATTGGAATTGCCCGACGTTCACCGCGTTCTTGGGCAGTACTACGATGGGTACCTCCGAAGATCGTGTCCCGTCCGGCTCAACACCCTTGCGGAACGTTTGGCCTGCGGCCACCATCACAGCAGAATACATCGCAGAGAACCTGCAATCCAAAAAAGACAATATCACATTGACAGGAGCGAAAATTGGAACTAGGCACGTTCTTCATTTAGCTTGGCGGTCAAGGATATCGAGGCATCAAAGGTATTCCGCGAAAAACTCGGATTCCAGGTGTTCGGCGGTGACGCTTCTCAAAACTGACTCATCATGAAAAGCGGCGGAAGCATGATCGGGCTCTTACGGGGAATGTTCGAGAAAAATATGCTCACATTCAATCCCGGCTGGGGTGGCAATGCTGCGACGCTCGACGACTACATCGATGTGCGCGAACTCCAGCGACGTCTCAAAAAGCAGGTCGTGGAACTGGCCAGCGAGGCGGATGAGAATACGGCCGGACCAGACAGTTTCGTCGCAATCGACCCCGACGGGAACCCGATACTCGTCGATCAGCGCGTGTGACTCGGAGCGCCCTTGATTTGACCTGACCTCTGCGCACCACCATGACCTGCACCACCCACCATCGCCCGCTGCCAACGCCGCCACGACTCTGATCTGCGAGGCTGAAGCGTTCGCTACTTGCTTTGTCACATTGTGGTGGGATACGCCATACTCTTTGGCACGACAGACACTACGCTACCCTTGCTCTCAAGTTGTTGACAAGCCTTCTCCCGCTACCTTAAGATGTATTAGCAGTCTTCCATACGGACTGCTAAACTGGTCTCTAATGCGTGACAAAGAACAGCGATAGGAGGAGACGAATACGGATGACAACGAAAACCGCGTTCAAGCCCCTGGGTAACAGGATTGTGATTGAGCCCCTAGAGGGCGACGAGCAGATGTCTTCGGGAGGCATATTCATCCCCGACACCGCGAAAGAAAAGCCCCAGGACGGCACCATAGTCGCAGTCGGCCCCGGCCGACTGACAGACGACGGCAAGCGAGTCCCGATGGAAGTAGCGGTCGGCGACGTGGTGGTGTACTCAAAGTACGCCGGCACCGAGTACAAAGAAGACGGCACCGAGTATCTGATTCTGCGAGAAGACGACATTCTGTTCAAGAAGTAACCGTCGAAACACTGACCCAGGTCGGAACCCAAGCAATTTAGGAGTGAATGAATGCCCAAAGAACTAAAATTCAGTGAGGATGCCCGCGCGGCAATGAAGCGCGGTATTGATACCATGAGCAGCACCGTTGGCGTAACCCTCGGACCGCGGGGACGTAACGTCGTGCTCGACAAGAAGTTCGGCCCACCGCAGGTGTGCAGCGACGGCGTGACGATCGCCAAGGAGATCGAGCTCGAAGACCCCTTCGAGAACATGGGCGCCCAGCTACTCAAGGAAGCAGCCAGTAAGACTAACGACGTGGCGGGTGACGGCACGACGACCGCTACGGTCCTCGCGCAAGCCATCATCCACGAGGGTTTCAGGAACATCGCCGCAGGCGCCGACTCCATGGCACTCAAGCGCGGCATCGACAAGGGCGTCGGCGCCCTCCGCAAGTCCATCGAAGAGATGTCTACGCCGGTCGCGGGCAAGACCCAGATCGCCCAGGTCGCATCACTGTCGGCCCACGACGATGAGATGGGCGGACTGATTGCCGAGGTCATGGAGAAGGTAGGCAAGGACGGCGTCATCACGGTCGAGGAGTCCAAAGGCATCACCTTCGAGCAAGAATTTGTCGAGGGCATGCAGATCGACCGCGGCTATATCTCCCCGTACTTCGTCACCAACCAGGACCGGATGGAAACAGACCTCGAGGACCCAATGATCCTCATCACCGACAAGAAGGTTACGGCAGTCTCGGACCTGCTGCCTGCGCTGGAGAAGATTTTGCAGATCGGCAAGAACCTGGTAATCGTCGCTGAGGACATCGAGGGCGAGGCCCTGGCGACCCTGGTCGTTAACAAGCTCCGCGGCACGCTGAACGTACTGGCCCTCAAGGCCCCTGGATTCGGCGACCGCCGCAAGGCGATGCTTGAGGACATGGCCATTCTGACCGGCGCCACCGTCATCAGCGAGGAAGTCGGGCGCAAGCTCGACTCCGTCACACCCGAAGACCTAGGTCGGTCCCGGCGTGTCGTGTCCACCAAGGACGACACCACCTTCGTCGACGGCGGGGGCCACGAGGACGCCATTCAGGGCCGTATCAACCAGATCAAGGCACAGGTCGATGAGACCACCTCCGATTTCGACCGCGAGAAGCTGCAAGAGAGGCTCGCCAAGCTCTCCGGCGGAGTTGCGGTCATTCAGGTCGGCGCAGCCACTGAGGTCGAGTTGAAAGAGAAGAAGCAGCGACTGGAGGACGCCCTGTCTGCCACTCGCGCAGCAGTTGAGGAGGGCATTGTCCCAGGCGGTGGGGTTGCCCTGCTCCGGTCCCGCACAGCCCTTGACTCCCTGAATCTCGACGGAGACGAGAAGACCGGCATCACGATCCTGCGGACCGCCCTGGAGGCGCCCGTAAAGCTCATCTCCGAGAACACCGGCGTCCCTGGCGTCGTGATTCTGGCCGAGAGCGACAAGGCCGAGGGAGACTGGGGCTACGACGCCGAGTCAGGCGAGTTCACTCACCTGCTGGAGCGTGGAATCATGGACCCGGCCAAGGTCACTCGTGCGGCAATCGAGAACTCGGCGAGTGTTGCAGCCATGGTGCTGACCACCGAGTCCCTGATCACCGACATCAAGGAAGAGATACCGGCCGGCCCCGTCCCGCCTCCCATGGACTACTAGGCCAACAGGCACTGTAGCGACTTAGTCAGGCCCCGGTTCGTGCAGCGAACCGGGGCCTGTTTTTGTCTCCGCTACTGGTTGTAGGTCCGCGACGAGATTTCCACCACATATAGTGGTGGCCGCCTCCCAAAATTGCCTCTCTGAACCCTTGATTACCCCCTCAATTCACCGTATGATGACCTCTGACCCGGCTTCGTTATGGCGCACCGACGTCACCCGAAATTCAACCCCGGGACAACATTCCCGGGAGATCGGCTCGGGACACTGGAGTCCACCCGGCTCCGACGTTTCATCCGGTCTTAGCTCGCCTGGAGACTAGCTTGTTCACGCACCTTCATGTTCATACCGAGTACAGCCTGCTGGACGGCCTCAGCGGACTTGAGAAGCTCGTGGCCAGGGCCTCCGAATTGGGGATGACCAGCCTGGCTATCACCGATCACGGCAACTTGCACGGCGCAATCGACTTCTATCGCCTTTGCAAAAAGGCGGGCATCAACCCGATCATCGGCTGCGAGATCTACGTAGCTCCCAAGAGCCGCCACGATCGAGATCAGGCCGATAAAAAGCCCTACCACATGACCCTGCTCGCCAAGAATTTGGAAGGCTATCGCAACCTGGTGAAACTGGTTAGCGCGGCCCACCTGGAAGGCTTCTACTACTTCCCCAGGATCGACCGCGAGCTTCTAGAGCAGCACCACGAGGGGCTGATCGTACTGTCAGGCTGTCCCAGTGGCGAGGTCCCCAAGCTCATTGCGAGTGGCCAGCTACACGAGGCCCGTGAAACCGCAGAGTGGTACCGGGACACCTTTGGGGACTACTATCTCGAGTTGATGGAGCACGGTGGTGTCCCCGAGTTCCAGACCATCAATGATGGTCTTGTCCAACTCAACGCCGATACCGGCATCCCCATGGTGGCAACCAACGACTCACACTATGTTCGGCAGGAGGACGCAAACCTCCAGGACATCCTCGTTTGCATCCACACCAACACCAACGTCAACGATGAAAAACGCATGAGGATGACGGAAGACTCCTACTACCTCAAGAGCCACGAAGAGATGGCCGCGCTGCACACGGACAACCCCGAAGCCATCGCCAACACAATGAAGATCGCCGAGATGTGCGACCTTGAACTGGACTTCTCTAAATCTTACCTGCCGAAGTACCCCTGTCCTGATGGGCTCACGTCCGAGCAGTATCTAGCGAAGCTTTGCAAAGAGGGACTCGAGCGCCGGGTCGGGCAGCCAGACAACCAGCACAAGCAGAGGCTAGGCTACGAACTAGATGTCATCCGGCAAACCCACTACGACGACTACTTCCTTGTGGTATGGGACATCGCCCGGTTTGTCCGTGAAAACGACATTTACTTCGCAGTGAGGGGCAGTGCGGCCGGCAGCTTGGTCCTCTACTCCCTGGGCATCACAGACGTCAACCCACTCATGTACGACATCGTCTTCGAGCGCTTCTTGAACGTAGAGCGCAAGGAGATGCCTGATATCGACATGGACTTCCAGGACGATAGACGTGTGGAGGTGCTCAATTACGTCGTCTCCAAGTACGGTCGGGACCACGTGGCCCAGATCATCACATTTGGGACACTGGGCGCGAAGGCCTCGATCAGGGACGTAGGCCGCGCACTCGCCATGCCATATGATCAGGTCGATCGCATCGCCCGGCTAGTGCCAACCCGCCTCAACATCAAACTCAAAGAGGCTATAGACGAAACCCCTGAGCTTCAAGAACTCTCCGATTCCAACGAAGTGGTCAGGAAACTTCTGGAGATCGCGCAGGGCCTAGAGGGGACCACCCGGCACTCCAGCATCCACGCCGCGGGCGTGGTTATCTCAGCCGAACCCCTTGAAAAAGTCGTGCCTTTACAGCGTCCGCCAAAGGGGGACGAGCAGAGCGTCTCTACGACCCAGTACGCCATGGAACCCGTCGCCGCCCTCGGGCTTCTCAAGATGGACTTCCTGGGCCTGTCCAACCTGACTATCCTGGCTCACGCAAAGAACCTGATAGCCGAGAACCGCGGAATCGACATCGACCTGAAGTCGCTCCCATTGGACGACCAGCCGACACTACAGATGCTATCCGACGGACATACGGTCGGGGTGTTCCAGCTTGAGGGCAGCGGAATGACCGACCACATCAAAAACCTCAAACCCAGCTCTATGGTCGATGTGGCGTCGATGATTGCACTCTACCGACCAGGCCCAATGGAGCAAATCGGCACGTTCATTGAGGCCAGACACGGTCGTGCAGAGGCGATCTACCCCCACCCAAGCCTGATAAGTATCCTCGCCCAAACCTACGGGATCATCGTCTATCAGGACCAGGTGCTCCTTATCGCCCAGGCATTCGCGGGATACTCTCTCGGAGAGGCC